>JAHFHN010000050.1 GCA_023246885.1 Microcaldota archaeon | reverse complement strand
GTGCTTGATGACAAAACTATTTACGTAATCAGTTTTTTGAAAAATGCTAAAGTAATTAGTGGTTTAGATTACCCGATTTCTGAAGGTAAAGAAGCGGTTGTGTTTAAAGCAAGGTCTCCGAATGGAGATGTGGCAGTTAAAATTTTCAAGTATGAAACTTCTTCATTTCTCAAGCGCAGTATGATTAAATATATTGAAGGCGATCCTCGTTTTCCGTCACTTCGCATGAATTATCGTTCGCTCGTAAAACTATGGGCAAGAAAAGAATACTCTAATCTTAAAGCATGTCAAAGCGCCGGCGTATCCGCGCCAATTCCATTAAAGCAACGTGACAACATAGTTGTGATGCAATTCCTGGGCGAAAATGGAATACCCTATTCATTATTGAAAGATTTGCCACTAGAAGAAGTTGATGTGAACAAATTGTTCGAAAAAATAGTTGACAACATGGCTAAAGTGTGGAAAAAAGGTTACGTGCATGCAGACTTAAATGAATTTAACATTTTAACCGACGGCGAACAAGTTTGGTTAATCGACTGGGCGCAAAGTGTGAAAAAAGAACATCCCTTAGCAAGACAATTCCTAGAGGCAGATTGTCGGAACATTGCAAAATTTTTCGCAAAAAACGGGGTTGACACTTCGGAAAAAGAAGTCATGGCAAGCGTTTTAAAACAATAAACGCTACATTGCTACAACTGTTCAACAAAAAAAATATAAGATTAAACAATAAAAGTAAAATCAATTAATAGAGCGTTTTTGTTTTATGCGTGCATTTAAAATTTCAAGGTCAAGCAAGCGGCACCTACCGGCCGACATTTTAAAAGAAGTTGAAGAGCGTGGCGAAGTAAACCTCAAGATAAAGACTAACGATGAGATTGAAATAAGCGCTAAAGATGAAGAGAATGGCGGAGCCGAATGGATCGCTGAACAAGTGATAAAAGCATTAATTTATGGTTTTGAGCCAAAACACGCATATAAATTGTTTTCTGACGAATACTTCATTGAAACAGTTGATTTAGAAAGTGCCTTTCGAAGAAAAGAAAAAGGCATTGAACGCGCTAAATCTAGAATAATTGGCGAAGGCGGTAAAGCAAAAAAGAAACTTGAAGAGTTAAGCGACACGCATATAATGGTTTCTAACTTAACAAATAACGTTTCAATTATTGGAAAATTTCAAGGCTTGCAAAATGCAAAAGAAGCAATTATCCGCCTTTTAGAAGGGTCGCCACACGAAAGCGTTTACCGATTCTTAGAGTCCCAAAACACAGCAGAGAACTGATGATTCATGGCAGAAGTAAAACAACCACCATTACAAACAGAAGAACAACTTTCAAAAGAGTTCAAAGAATACTCAGTTGCCGAGTTCTTCAAACGCAACAGGCAAATGTTAGGGTACTCTGGAAAAGTGCGTTCATTAACAACAATTATCCACGAGGCGATTAGTAACAGTTTAGACGCTGCAGAAGAGGCAGGAGTATTGCCCGATATTTACGTAGAGATACAAGAGTTGCCAGATGGACATATAAAAGTTATAACTGAAGATAACGGAACTGGTGTGCCAAAGAAAAATATTGGCCAAGCATTTGGAAAATTATTAGCTGGTACAAAGTTTCACCAAATGAAACAAAAACGCGGACAACAAGGAATTGGAATTTCTTATGCCGTGCTATTCTCACAATTAACAACTGGAAAAAACACTCATGTCAAGAGCGGCATTGGAGATCACAAAGTGTATGAGTGTGACTTGGCAATTGATGTCAAGAGCAACTCGCCAGTCATAACAAATGAAAAAGAATATTCAAAAAATTACAGGGGAATACGCATTGAGTTTGAATTTTCTGAAGTTACTTATAACCGAAGCGAGTACAGCGTTTACGAATACTTGCGTCGCACGGCCCTTGCTAACCCACATTGTCAAATTACGTTAGTTGAACCAAACAAAGAAGTTATCGTGTTTCCACGCGCTGTGAAAGAAGTTCCAGCAAAGCCAAAAGCAGTGCAGCCTCATCCACTTGGGATTACAACTTCAGATTTAATCGAAATGGCACACGCATCCACAAGCCGCAAAATCGCTTCATTTTTAACCAGCGAATTTTCGCGTTTCTCGGCAGATAAAGTAAAAGAAATCGCGACGTTAATACCAGATGTCAACTTTGACAGGGCTCCACGTGCATTAACCTGGCCAGAAGCTGAAAAAATCATAAACACAATTCAAAAATTAAAGTGGATTGCGCCAGAAACAGATGCCATGATTCCAATTGGCGAAGCACATATAGAAAAGTCACTCAAGAATCTATTACAACCCGATGAAATGAAGGTAATTGAAAGAAAACCAAAGGTTTTTCGGGGCGGAATTCCGTTTCTAGTTGAAGCAGCAATTGCATACGGTGGAAAAGCAGGGACAACAGTAGGCGGGCAAACCAAAGCAGAAGTACTTCGATATGCTAATCGCACACCATTATTGTTTGACGCCGGGTCGTGTGCAACAATGGAAGCAGTGAAGAACATCGACTGGAATCGCTATGATTTAAAAGACTGGGAAAACCAACCGATTTCAATTTTCATTAACCTAGTTAGCATACACGTGCCTTACACTGGCGCAGGCAAAATGGCAGTAAGCCCAGAAGATGAAATCGTGCAAGAAATGCGCAATGCAATTATGGACTGCGCGCGACAAGTGAGCACTTATCTACACGCAATGCAGAAAGCAGAGGAACAAGAGCAACGCAGGCAAATATTTTTCAAGTACATTGGCGAAGTGGCAGAAGCGCTTCATGATATTACTGGTAAACCACAAAAGGATCTTCAAGATAAACTGCGTAAAATCGCAGAAAAGAGAACAGCTTTAATGGAAGCAATGGATGAAGAAGCAGAAAAAGCAGAAGACGAAGATTTAGATGAAGAAGCAGAAAAAGAAATTCAAGGCGAATAGAACTACACGCAGGTAAATATTCAAAATGACAAAAACTGAAAATAAATCGAAAACGCAGACTCCTGAAGAGAAACGCGAGGAAATGCAAACGAAAATCTCGCAATTAGGTTCGGAACTTGTAAAAGAAGTTGATGCGGGCGATAACTTGCACATTGACATTCCAGTTCGCGGTAGCGCCAATGTTTTATTCGATGAAAAACAGAAAAAAATTCTTCTTGGCGACAAAATGTCAAAACGTTACTTGTTTAACGTAGCACATGCACGCCGATTCATGCAAACTATGCTCGTCGCATCTTATGTAAAGAAAGATTTGCTTGAAAATAATTTAACTGCTACTCTTCGAGACCTTTACTATGCTAAGAAACGCACTATAAAGGGATTCAAGGAAGACACAATTGACGAACAAAAAGAAAGTGACTTGGCAATTGTAGATTTAGAAGTAGCAATGGATAGTTTTCGTGAACGCCTCCACTTACGTGCAGAACCTAAAGGCAGAATGGCAGGAGATTTAACCGTGCTTGACCGAGTGAGAAACAAAGTCGATAGCATTGACTTATCTCGAATGGGTTCAGGCGGATGGGCCGTGCCTTCAATTGTGGAACAAATTGAATTCAAAGACGTTGGAATTGAATACGTGTTAGTTGCAGAGAAAAACGCAATTTTCGACCGTCTCAATGAAGACGGGTACTGGAAGAAAAACAAGTGTTTGCTAATGACAACTGCCGGACAAGCCGCTCGTGGAGCGCGACGTTTACTGCAACGTATTAGCACCGAATTGAAAATACCTTGCTATTGTTTAACTGATTCTGACCCGTACGGGTGGTACATTTACTCAACTATGAAATATGGTTCAATGGCATTAGCTCACGAAAGCAATAGATTGGGTTGCCCTGACCTGAAGTTTCTAGGAATGAGTACAAGTGACATCGAACATTATGACTTGCGTAACGTTACAATCAAGGCAAAAGAAGTTGACATAAAGCGCGCAGAGGAAATGAAAGCATACGCGTGGTTCAAGTCAAAAGAATGGCAAAGCGAAATAAACCTCTTCCTTGAAAAGAAACTCAAAGCTGAAATCCAAGCACTGTCAAGCAAATCACTACAGTACATTTCCAACAGCTACTTGCCAGAAAAAATAAAGAACCAAGACTTCTTGCCATAAACTACTTTTTTGTTATTAGCCAAATGGACGCAATTAGCAAGACGATGCTTACTATTTGAATGGGCACTGCGTTTTGTGAAATCGTAAGTGCGAAACTTCCACCAACCCCAACAGCGCTTAACAATAGGGGAAAACAAACTGGGCAGCTAGTTGTAAATAGTCCAATTATACTTCCAAGAAAAGCTGGTGCGTTTTGGCTACAGACAAGTGGTTGTTCGCGCTTGTAAAACATCAACGTGATTGCAAGTCCAGTTAAAATAGAAATTAAGATTATCAAAAATAACCTGAGGGGTTCAAGAGTAGCGTTAAACTGGTATAAAGAAATCACGTAAGTGCCGGTTATTAAGAAATAGAAGATGGTAAATAAGATAGAAAGAAAAATAAAAATTGCAAGGAAGCGCTTTTGTTGTAAGACACTTGTGATTTTCATTAACATCACGCGACAACAGTCATTTTTCCTTTAAACATGTTCATTGAACAGCGGTAAGCAAAAACGCCTTCTTGATTTGGAGTAAATTCCACAGGCACTTCTTGGCCTTCGCTTGCAATTAGATTAACGCCAAAATCAGGCATCATAAGCTGAGTGCCGCAACCAGCGTATTTATCTGCAGTGAAAATCAGCTTTACGGGTATTCCTTTTTTAACTGTAAAAGCAGAAGGAGAATAACCACTAGTGGATGCATGTATCTTAATTTCTTGCACGCCATTAACAAGTTGAGGTGTTGAAGCACCGCCTGCACCTAGAGATGGGGCGCCGGTAAGAGACGCATTGCTTAACATAATTGGAATAGCTGCGACTATGCCAAAGATGAACAATAGTAAAATTATTTGTAAGATCTTAGCCATTTTGTAATTATCACCAGAAATTTTCAAATATTTATATTCCACGTTCGATTGTTTTAAATGCATTTGCACAGGAGCCGCAACAAAAGTGCAATTTTTTGCCGTTGATTTTTTCGCTATAAGAATTGCCAAATACCTTACAACCACAATGAGCGCATTGGCGAAGTTTCTTGGCAATTGCTAGTTCAATTAATTCTTCAAAACTATGGAGCGCCTTATTAGCAAAAGCCGAGCCAGTTGGCGTCAGCGTGTAAACTTTTTTATCGCGTTGGCCTTTTTTGCTTACTACAACTAATTTAGCGCGCACAAGGCCAGATAAAAACGGATAGATTTGGCCGGCGCTTACCTTATAGCCAAACTTCTCGCGCATATCTTTCATCAGTTCATAGCCGTACTTTGGTTTCTGGAGTAACAATATTAATACTGCGATTTTCGACAAACTAGTTACTGCAATAGCCATATGAGTACTTTTCGGCAGCAACTTATTTATACCTATCTGTTTACAACATATCTAAAACAGATATAACGATAAATTTTCTTAAAAATAAAGAAAATAAAACAAAAAATAAAATATAGAGTAAAACAAAAAGTAAAAAAACAAAATAATTGAAAAAAGCAATAAGTAAATTATATAAAATGGTGATTGAAAATGGTTGACATGTTTCCTTGGGTTTTTGCGTTTATAACAATGGGCGCAATGACTTTGCTCTCGCTTTACTATGTTTATGAACGCAAAGCACGTTTAAGTGAAATGTGCTGCATGATGAACGGAATGATGTACGGTAACTTGCCGGGAATCATTGTCGGTGTGCTCTATGCTTTGCCAACTGGAGACTATTTGATGGGCACCATCTTAGGTACAATCGCTGGCCTCATTGTCGGAATACCAATTGGCAGAAGCGGCGGACCACTTGGAAGAATGGAGGGAGTGATGGCTGGCTTCATGGGCGGCACAATGGGCGCCATGCTTGGGTTCATGATGCGCTTTGTAAATTTACAATTATTTATGCAATTCTTAATCGCGTCAGTTGCGTTGATGAGCTTTGAAATAGCTTACGTAGCATATAAAGAGACTGACAAGGAAAAAGTTCCAAAGTTATTGCTTGGCGCGTTTATTGCAATTTTCTTAATTGCAATCATTGGAACATTTGTACTCAAATATACAATCGAATAAAGCGTAAAAAAATACGAAAAAATATTAAAAAGTGAATAAAAATGACACGAGAATTTGAAGTTATTGGAATGCACTGT
>JAHFHN010000049.1 GCA_023246885.1 Microcaldota archaeon | reverse complement strand
TTAAAAAATTATTTTCTTGAAACCATCAAAGTTCCACTTTTATCCACCCCGACAAAAGTTTCACCTTGCCTTGTTTCAAACTTTATAGCTGTGCGTGTTTTGCGAAACACTTCAAACAATTCAAAAAATGTTAAATTTCCACTTTTCATTTATAATCGCCTCTGCAATTTCCCACTCAGTGCGTCGTTAATAAATTCTTGATTTTATTATTCAAAAAATACAAGTTTTTTTTCCTTTTTCCAACAAACTGCTGTTTTGCCATTACAAGTGGAAAAGGGACTTCTGGCTTACGTTCTTTTTCAGCATCATCGTCGCCGCGCAACTGGTACAATGCATTGAACACCGTGTTCTGCGTTAAGCCGGTTCGAGTCATTAAATCAGACAAAGACATTCCCTCTCCACCTACTAATTGTGATAAAATCGCTTTTTGAGATGGAGATAACATCATCCACCATGGCGCATGACTAGTAGTAAAACCATAATCCGTTAATTGTGGCTGCTCGCGACTACGCTGAATAGCACTCTGAATAAGCGAGTCATCGGCATAAGGCGCGGTTTTTTCTTCGCCAAGCGCTAGTTTAGCAAGATGCGTGTTTAGCTCATCAAATACATACCGCGGAGACAACAAGTTTTGTTCAGATAAAACGGTTTTCAAAACTTTATCTGCAAAAGGCTGTAAATTCTTTCCACCAACAGACACTATGCGATGCCTAATGATCTCAGTCATTTCATCACTAGTAAATTTCGTACGGCCGAATACGTTGCCCGTACCAATTAAATGAAGCAATGAATCTGGAAACTTACTTTTGTCAAGTGCAGAAAATACAATACGCAAGTTTGGAACATCATCAAGCAAGTATTTGAATTCCATATACATTTCCGGACCAAGTTGAGCCTCGTCAATAAACATAACCATTTTCTTCTCGCTGGTCTTTCCACGTAGAAAACGAGAAAGCTCTTGACGCGAGACATCTCGCCTATGTGAAAGAAATGAAATAAACGAAATGCCAGTTGTGCGGTTAAACCCTAGCTGGTCAGCTAATTCGTTTAAGTTGGCTGGTGGCTCCTTGAACATTACTTTTTCAAAAGTTTCCGGAAGCGAATAACAAATATAGTAAAGTGCGGAGGTTTTGCCAACTCCCTTTGGCCCAAGTAAAAGACACGCTTTAGCATCGAACGCTAGTTTCTCTAATACTTTCGCAGCATCTAGTGGACAATAATACTTAAGGAATTCGCCTTTTTCGCTTAAACGCAAATCTTTTACAAATGGGTTTTCACTCCAACCTAAAGTAGAAAGCATTTTTTCCTTTGCAATAAAAACATCTTCCATTTCTAAAAACACTCTCGGGTCAAACATTACATAAAAGACCTTTAAAAGGCTTACGCCAACTGCGGCTTTTGACACCATTAGCGATAAGTGACATGTAAAAGAGCCGTAAAAGACATGTAAGAGGCACGTAAAAGACACGCAGGATGGGACTAAATAGCTTGGTCTTCAGAGTGAATTGGGTTGCGTCACTTAAATTAAAAAGAATTACTCGCGAAAGTAATTACAACCATATGAATACACCAAATTCAACTCCACTGTACAAGCAAATTGAAGCTAATTTGAAGCCGTTGTTTTCAAAGCGCATTCCGAAGAACGTGTTTGGCAAATCTCCTTCAAGCGTGTTCATAGGCAAATACAATTATCCAAACGTATTTGCTGGCCCAATGGTCGGCATAAGTGAACAGATAACTGACAGTGACTCGCCAGGAAAATGGTATGGACTTAGTTTAGAAAAAATAGTTGAACACCGATTGTCATTAGCGCGTGGCGAGTCGGTTTTGAATGTTAAAAATTCAAATAACCGAATGTCGCTTGATTTACAAGATACTGCACTTTCACTAAAGCCAATTGACATGGAAGTTTTCTTTGAAAGGGAACCATTCCAGCAGGTTAATTTTTCTACATACTTGCCTCCCATGGGTGCAAGCGGTAAAATGAAAAAATTCACTTTAGCAGATAACCCATTAATCCCGCGAAAAGTAATTTCACTCGTAGAAGAAAAGATAACTGTAAGCACAGCAGTACATGAAGGATTTCAATTTTTTGGAGACACATATTACCTACAAAGAGCACTATCAAGTGGCGCGCTAGGCGTTGAAAAAAAACTAGTGCCAACGCGCTGGTCAATCACTGCGGCAGATGACTTAATCGCAAAGCAATTACTAACCGACGTGCGCGAATTTCGAGCAATTAATGAAATTCAACTCTACAGTAACACTTGGATGGGTAACCACTTTGAAATTGTTTTCATTCCGGGCACTTGGGAATTTGAACAATTTGAATCATGGGAACCAAACAGCTTCTGGGCAGCTAAAGCAAATCAAGTAGAGTACGAGTACGAACCCTTTGAAGGAAGAACAGCATATGCAACGCGAGAGGGCGGCGGCTACTACGCCGGAAGAATAGCGTGCGTTGAACACTTGCACAAAATGCAGCGCCAAGCGCGAACAATTGTTTTACGCGAAATAAGCGACGAATACCAAGTGCCCTTGGGAGTTTTTCAAGTTCGTGAAAATTGCCGCGCTGCGCTAAAGAACAAGCCAACTATATTTGAAACGCGTGATGAATTAATAGTTGAACTAAAAAAGCGATTAAAGCGGCCAATTGAACAATACACCACAACAAGCAGAGTGCTTTCACAATGTAAGTTGACTGATTTCTGAAACTCTGACAAAACCTTTTTAATTAACTACGAATTCAAGTTATACGGCGGACAAAATGCACAAAATATTAAAAGCAATACACGAAGTAGCACCAATAAGGGGAATAAAAGTAACTAGAGAATCTTGGAGAACCCACAACGGAAAAGGCAGGAATGAAGTAGTGCACGTTCAGATTAAACACCCCAAAATAGTGGAAGCCGAAAGAATAGCACCATTAATTTTGGAACGATTTAGGAGATCCGGCTGGGTGACGGACACGGTGCGCATAGGCGGGAAATCGCACACGCACGTAATCAAAAATGGTAAAAGCTACGATTTAACTTTTGACACACTAGACGGCATAAAAATAGAACCACAAGGACAACGCGTAAGCAAATTACGGGAATTTATGCTTATGCGCGCAGTAAAGATGCATCACTAATCGCCGAGTGCCTGTAAGAAAATAGTATTATCTTTTGCTATGCTTAACCTACCATGGGAATTGATGACGATATTCACGATCGCCAAAAGCGCGTTGCGGGTTGGAATCAAGAAAAAATTGCAGGGGCCAAAGTTTGCCTTATTGGTGCTGGCGCATTGGGCAATGAAGTAGCTAAGAATTTACTGCAGCTAGGCGTTTGCCAACTTACGGTTGTTGACTTCGACACGGTTGTCAAAGCGAATTTAAACCGCTGCCTGTTTTTTACACAAAGCGATGCAGAAAACAAAGTCCTAAAAGCTGAAGCGCTAGCCCGCGCAGCAAAAAAACTTAATTTAAGTGCCATTGTAACCCCAGTTATAAAAAACGTTGAGACACTTGACGATAAGTTTTTCTCTGATTTTGACGCCGTATTTGGCTGCCTAGATAATTTAGGAGCCCGACTACACGTTAATGCAAATTGTTATGGCAAAGTTGCCTTAATTGATGGCGGAACAAGAGGGTTTCTTGGTAAATTGCAAGTAGTGCAAGCACCGGCTGCTTGTTTGGAATGCGGAGTGTCAAAACAAGACTATGGCCTGCTATGGAAAAAGTACTCTTGCGTTGGAGAAATGCTCGATATCCTAGACCCAAAAATGCCCGCGTTGCCAACAACAACCAGCATTATTGCGGGCATGCAAGTAAACGAATTCATTAAACTAATACTAAAAACTGGAACTACATTGGCTGGAAAATACGCGTTTTACAACGGGCTAAGTGGACAAACGAACGTATTCACAATTGAAAAAAGAAGCAACTGCCCAGTGCATTGATTTGCATTACTGCTTGTAAAATAGTAACTCTAATTTATTCAAATCTTTGCCGGGATAATTGGAGTAAAACAGTTCAGTAACTTTATTGTTCAGCGGGTCTTCAAAAACAATCGCCCATTTGCCGCGCTTTTTGTTTAGCACACAATGCGGGTAAAGCAAATGGTGGTGCCAACGGATTTTCTTATCATTCAAATGCTTTGCTTGAAGCAAAATTTTTCCCATCCCGAGCGCAGATGAAGCAGAAACCCGTTTCACGTTTCGTTTTTCTAATAAATGAAGCAAATGCTTTGCAATTGTTACCAACGAACGCCAAGAGCGGGCAACAAATGAACCAAACTTTGACTCGATAAACAATTCATGCTCGCGGGTTGGATTATACAAACAGCCCGGCGACAATAAGTGAAAATGCCAGTCAACTCCTTTTCGAGTCCAGCGGATTGCTTTTCTAATTGCAGATAGCCTTGAAATTTTTGAAACCATGTAAGTGCAACACCTTTTTAAAATAAAAAGGCTTTCGGGCGCGAGTTTTTCTTCTATTCAAACGCGTCCCTTAACCCACTTATTGCCTCTCTACTCCGTTTGTCAACAATTAAAAATAATTTTTTACCGCAACGAATGCACTTGGCATTATCTGAAAGAAGCGAGTCGTAACATTCCTTGTGGTAAGCTGCACCGCAAAAACAATGCCCGTATTTTGCGAGCTCGGGATTATTCATTGACATCTTGAAATCCGATTTACACAAATCACAAATTTCAGAAGAATTTACGCTACCTGCAACCGGTTGCGTTGAAACAATTGGATTTGCAAGCTGCGGCGCTTGTACTGGATGTTGGATTTGTGGTTGAACTTGCTTTTTTTCTTGATTTATTTCAGTTGCTTTTTGACGCAAAAACTTATCTTTTTGTTCACTTGACGGGCCATAGCGTTTTATTATTTCCTCTAAATCCATCCTACCTAATTTTCCGCCAAGGTCAACCACTTCAGTTGACGAAAGAAAATCATTCACGTGTTTTTGTCCTTGTACTGGCAACGCGTCGTGCTTTTCAATTTGTTTATGCTTGTGTAATTTTACTTCGCCAGAAAAAGATTTTTTGAGGCTAACTTTTTTCGCACCTTTAGAAGCATAAAAATTATACCCAGTTACAGTTAACCCGAACTGCGAATTTGCTCCATCTTTTTCTTCTGCCACTAAATTTTCCGTTTTTAATAAATCTAAGCGTTGAATTAATTCAGAACGTGCTATTCCTAAAGCATACAATAGCTCATCAGTTGAAGTTGCCCCTTCGCGAATCAAGTGAATTAAATCTAAGTCAAACTGAGTTGGCTTGAAAACTGGTTTACGGCCGCGCTTCTTTTTTTCTGTTGAAACCGGTTTCTCTTCAACTGCGGATTGCCCAGCGGCGGTTGTTGAAATGGCCTTAACCGTGCTTTGTTTTTCCTTTTCCCCAACCGGCTTTGCCGCATTGGATTTATTTGAATTTATTGTTTGTAATTCATTGGACATCTTTGACCACCGCAAATGAAACTTCCTTATACCCTTTATCAGCCAACCTGTAAAAACGCTTCGCCATTGTGTTTACGCCGCCGAAATCTTCTTTGCGCATTGGATCAAACACGCTCGCAACATGAAAATCTTCATTAAAAAAACTACGTTGCGTATTTACATCCGTAGCAGATAAAAAACAACCATAAGATGGATGAGAATGACACCAGCCAAGGACTATTTCATCTCGTTCTTTTAAATCACCGGCTAGTTTTTCAAATGCTTGTCTGGAAAAACTCACTGAAACCGCTGAAGAGTTTGTCTCGCCAGTGATAAAATCAGTTATTTGCAAATAATTAGCCCCGTCGTGTTCGAATTGGTTGCCAACCAAAAGCCCTAAGCCCTCTAATTTTGAAGCAGCTAACGCAGAAAAGTACTCTTCTGCTTTTTGTACGGCATTACTATAAATGTAAATATCAAACACGTTGTTTCGCCTTTACTCGCTTAAATTCTGTATCGTATGCAGAATCAAACTCATGCATTAAGCCATGCAACTGTTCCATTGGATAATCCTGCCCGGGATTGTTTCTACGCCAAACGGTCGTAAATGGCTGCAACAATCTCGCGCGAGTTTCTATACTTTCTAAAAGTCGCTCCCCCGTCTTTGGAAAGCGTTCAAGTAAAGTTGGATCAATTAACCTAACTTCGTCATTTTTCATAACAACCACATTTGCCGGGCCAGGATGGTTATGTCTGTACCCAAGCGCATTTAAACGAGCAAACAACTTAATCGCCTTTACTGCAAGCGCACGTTTTTTAGATTCAGAAACATCATCTGCGGATAATACCGCTTGAAGCGAAGCGCGGTGCGGCTTAGCAAGAGTAACTAAAGTGTGCATTGCTTTTCTTTCAACTAAAGCAACTGGCACTTCCACAAAAGCCACTTTTTTTTCTGCTAGTTCTTTAAGAATATCAAAAATGGATATTGGCGGCATGCATCGGAATTCTACTCC
>JAHFHN010000048.1 GCA_023246885.1 Microcaldota archaeon | reverse complement strand
AATTCACGCATAGCTGCTTTGAAATCTTTAACTTCAACAACTGCCTTTTTTGGATCAACTATTTTTGCGTAAATAATTGCATCTACTTTGATTTCAACATCGTCACGCGTAATTACATCTTGAGCTGGAAGGTCAATAGTTGATACACGCATGTCGGTTACAATAGTATTTTCAAAAGCAGGCCACGTCCAAACCCAACCCGGGCCACCTACCTTGTGAAATTTACCAAAACGAAACATCACACCGCGCTCAAATTCCTTAAATTCAATTAAACGCGGAGACAAAAACGAAGCAGCCAATACGAATAGCGTAAGCGCAATTATCCAGAATGGTGAAAGGTGAAAGAAGAAAATAGCAGAGAGAACCGCTATGATTAGCAGGACAATCGATACAAAAACCACAACTTCCCTATGAACCATAATGTAACCACTTACTAGTTGTAAAACATGGAAAATTCAAGTTTATAATACATTCGCTGCTTTTTGACTCGCCTAGCTAAGGAGATGTTTAAATGGTTGGAAACCCCAAAATTCTAGATAACATGGCAAAAGAAGCTAACCGCTTACTTGTGCTGAACATCGACATTGACAACGACTTGTTCGAAAAAGGCAAAGTAAGAGGACCCGTAATAGGTAAGAAGAACTGTACTGAAGCAGCGTCTAAGCTAGCTTTGGCTGACCCAACTGACTCAGATGCAAATGCGATGTTTGAAGCAGTTCGAGCGGCAAATGAATTGTCAACAGAATACCTTGTTGAAGTTGCCACGCTAACTGGAGATAAAAAACTCGGTTTTGCAGCTACTCGCGAAGTGGTAAGGCAACTTGAAGACATAATTGCCAAATTCAAACCAGATGCATGCGTATTAATTTCAGATGGAGCAAGCGACGATCAAGTATTACCCCTAATTCAATCACGCGTAAAAATAAACGAAGTACGCAGGCTAACAATAAAACAAGCAAAAGAACTAGAAAACACTTACTTCACAATTTTAGACAAACTAAAAGACCCACACTATGCACGCATAGTGTTCGGCATACCAGGAATAGCATTACTGCTATTCGCGTTTTCAGAAGTAGTTGGCTTAAAAGTTTTCATCGGCATACTCGGCGCATACTTGATACTAAAAGGAACAGGCATAGAAGATAGAGTTCTACGCGGATTACACGACTTTGAAGTCTCATTTAGTAAACTCGGTTTCATCTTTTACTTTGGAGCAATTCCACTTGCTGCAGTTTCAATTTGGCTTGGCTTCTCACGCATATCCGCAATGCGATTAGCAGGAATAACCGACATAGCCAAACTAGCAGCTGGATTTGAAAAAGATTTACTTTTACTACTTGCACCAGCAATTTTACTCGTAATTGCAGGTAAATTCATAGAAGCAGCAAGCGAAAAAAAATACTATATTTTACCACAGTACTTAACTTACTTTGGCTCAGTTATCCTAATGTGGTTACTGTTCTCCAATGCAGCTGAATGGGTACTTGGAACAATTGGATTTGCAGAATTCTTCACCACACTCCTACTTGTAATCGTACTCATGCTACTTCTACTTTACTTAGCACGCGAGTTCAAAATAAGTTTAATTGCAAAAATGCACATTGAAGGCAAAACAGTATTCACTGAAGTTGGCGCAACAGTTGGCAAAGTACTTGGCGTAAACCGCAAAAAAGGAACAATCATAATTGCAACGCCAAACGAACAAAAGTTCGACATTCCACTAGATTACTTAGCCTCATTTGAAGACAAAATTATTGTAAAGTATTAACGGTGAAATTTAAAATTGAAAATGGCTATTTGCGCTAGCATGGTCTTTACGGAAAAAATGCTAGAGGTACAAAAACAACTAGAAGCTAAGGGTCACTTCGTTTTTGTTTCTGGATTTTGTGAAGCATATGCAGGAAAATCTGAAAGTGAAAAAGAAGCTTTGGCATTATTTGATAAAAATGAAAAAGACGCGATCCGCGAGTTTTGGGAAAAAATCAAACAAAGCGATGCAATACTTGTGCTCAACTATGATAGGCGCAATATCAAAAATTATATTGGGGGAAATACCTTGATGGAAATTGGCTTTGCACATGTACTTAACAAAAAGATTTTCCTACTAAACCCGATTCCGGAAATTCCGTTTTACAAGAGCGAGATTGAGGCAGTTAAACCAATAATTTTAAACGGAGATTTAGAAAAGATTTCTAAACGCTAGTTTTTTATACTCGTGGCGAGAAGTAGTTTTGTATGGAGTCAGCGCTAACGAAAAAGTTCTCTTTATTGCTTAGCTGGCTCTATGGAATGCACGGTTTTACAATCACCCCAATTATTTGTAGAAATAAAAAATAAGCATAGGGGATGACGTTTTGAGTTTTTTTCAGCTTGTTGTTGAAAAACTGACCCGTGAAAAAGTAGGGAAACAAAAGCTATTCACAAAATGAATTTTACTCTGTTTGATACTTGTAGTGCTATAGCTAAATAGTGTTAAATTAAGAGGGGGAGAGAAAGAAGAGCAAAATACCCAAGGAGGCAATCCTTCTTAAAAGCCGAAACGCCTTCTTCTCTCGAAACACCACTCTTTTCTTAGAATTCGTGTAGGGATAAGTATTCACTTGAAAATAGTATATAAAGGTTATGGTACAAAAAACATACTTTTTAGAAACTTTTCTTATAGAGGCAAATAATTTACAAACTATAAAAAAAATTAACAACGAAGAAAATCAAATTGTCGTTTTTCCGACAAAAATGTGGATTTTGAAGATAATTAGCGAAATCCACAGCATTTAATCGTTAGACTGGAATTAGAAAAAATGCCATTGATTTTAAGGAAAATAGTGTAAGTTATTAAATTTGCAGCTCGTTAAGTATTTTGTTATGTTAAAGCAAGCACTTGCATTGTTATTGATCTTACCAACCCTAGTAATTGGCGTTTCATTGCTTGAACCACTTGAAAAGCAAGTTGGCAATGACCCGATTTTGCTTGGTGCAGTTGCGCCTGGTCAGACGCTGGAACTTAAATTTTCTCGAGATACCGGCGTACTTGCAGCTATTAATCCAGCAACTAAGAAAAACGCGCTTTGGGATCAAGCAAATGTTGTGAAGGCAACGCTTCCAGAGGATTGGACTTCGCGAGATAGTTTAAAGTACGAGAACCCATTGACGGTTTACGTTACAGTTAGCCCAACTGCAGAGAAACGAGAATACACTTTTTCAGTTGTTTTTCTAGATGAATATGAAGGCACACCAACTGCGGTTACGCATTTCAAAGTTGAAGTTGATCCGGACGTAGTTGAGTTAAGTTTAGACAAGCAAACAGTAACTGCTGGAATTGGCCAACCCGCAGTGTTCTTACTACGCGCAAAGAGTAGGAGCATTGCAAGCGATACTTTTGTGATTAAAGCAACTGGGTTACCGTACGACTGGCAATTCAAAAAAACGTTTTTCTTACCACACGGAAGTGAACAAGAAGTGTTTTTTGAAGTTGTTGGTAACATTCAGAAAGAAGTTGCTTTTTCGATCAATGTCACTTCGCTTTCAAGCCCAGCAGTTGTGAAGAAACTAGACGCTAAAGTAGTAACAACGAGTGATTTAATGCAAGACGCTAAATCTTCATCACTTGGCTTACCGTTGTTTCCAAGCGTTGAGCAACACGTGTACGCATTGTTTGGCTTAGTATCTAATTTATTGTTCAAATAAACTGTTGAACAGAAAAAAAGCCCGAAATCCTATTTTTAAGCATTAAAAGCCCTTAGAATTAAGGCTAGGCGTACAGCGCGTCATAGTGGCGAATTTTTATGAAAACTCCAGTTGAAGAGATACTTGAAATAATAGCAATTGAAAATCCAACTACTTCAGAAGAAGTTATTGGGATTAAGAAGCGAATTAGCAAAAAATTCGGCTTAAAAGATTTAATTCCAAATTCAGATTTACTTGAAGCTAGTGGGGATAAACGCAGTGAATTAGAAAAACTATTGCGTATTCGCAATGTTCGTGGGCTTTCGGGAGTGAGCGTAATTGCAATTATGACAAAGCCAGCTGGCTGTCCGGGTAAGTGCGTTTACTGCCCTGGCGGGGTTACGTCTCCAAAGAGTTATACTGGTTTTGAACCAGCTGCGATGCGCGCGAGACAAAACAATTTCGACGCAGTTAGGCAAGTGCGTAACAGGCTAGAACAATTAGCTGCCATTGGCCATGACCCTGAAAAATGTGAAGTTATTGTAATGGGCGCCACGTTCAATGCGTTTCCCCGCGATTACCAGTATGAATTTGTAAAAGGGGCATTTGACGGCTTTAATGGTAAAATATCAAAAAACATCGCAGAAGCACAAAAAATAAATGAAACGGCTAAGCACAGAGTAATCGGATTAACATTTGAAACTCGGCCAGACTGGTGCACTGAATCCGATGTAGATTGGTTTTTATCACTGGGCGCAACTCGCATTGAACTCGGCATTCAAAGCCTTGATGATAAGGCACTAGAAAAAATGCAGCGTGGCCACGGAGTACAAGAGTCTATAGATGCAACTCAACGTTGTAAAGATGCTTTTTTCAAAGTATGCCACCATTTTATGCCTGGAACTTTTTCACAACCCGATAAAGACGTGCAAATGTTTAGTAGATTGTTCAGCGAAGAGGGGTTTCGGCCAGACATGATTAAGATTTACCCGTGTCTAGTGTTGCCAAATACCCCGTTGTTTGAAATGTGGAAGCGCGGCGAATTTGAACCATATAATTCACAACAAGCAGCAGACGTAATTGCGCGTTGCAAGCAATTCATCCCAGAATATTGTAGAGTAATGCGAGTTGACCGCGATATCCCCACTACACTCGTAGCCGCAGGGGTGAAGAACAGTAATCTACGCGAAATGATAAAAACGAAGTGTGACGAATATGGAATCAAATGTAAGTGTATTCGCTGTAGGGAAGCAGGGCTTAAGTCCCGCAACGAGATTGTCGACGTAGGTGAAGCAAAACTTAAGAGAATTGATTACCGTGCAAGTGGTGGAGATGAAGTGTTTCTTAGTTTTGAAGCAAATGACACGCTATTTGGATTCTGCCGACTGCGTAATCCAGGCAAACCTTTTCTAAAAGAAATCGATGACAAAACTTGCGGGGTACGCGAGTTACACGTGTATGGCGACCAGGCGCCTATTGGCGGAACTGGAATTGTACAACATCATGGGCTTGGAAAGAAATTACTTGAAGAAGCTGAAAAAATCTCGCAAGAAGAATTCGACGCACGCAAATTACTTGTTATAAGCGGAGTTGGGGCGCGAGAATATTATCATAAACTCGGCTACAAAAGAATTGGCCACTACATGGGCAAAACACTATAACGTAAGGCAACTATTCTACTTTGCCATAATAAAAATAATAAAAAAATGAAAAAAAGTTTATACTTTGGCGCCAACTAGTATTCCAATTGCATAACCAATAAGTGCAGCTGCGATTCCAATTGCTGCCATTTCAATGCCTGATTTCCACCACGAGCCAATAGTTATTTTGCCTTTATACGCACCAGTGACAAACAATGCAATTATTGACAGTATTAGTGATGGCAGAATTGCTGCTTGGGGTGACAGGAAAAAGAAAGGGAGTAATGGGATAATTGAACCAACCATTGCAGATATGCCAACAATTGCCCCTTCTCGCATTGGCTGAATATCTTTGCTTTCAGACAAGTTGAGCTCTTCAGTCATCATGGTCTCAAGCCAAAGTTTTTTATCACTGCAAATTTTAGCAACTATACTTTTGAGTTGTTTGCCTCGAAACCCTTTTTTCATATAAATTAAACGAATTTCTTCACGCTCCACATCTGGAAAGTGTTTCATCTCGTATTTCTCGCGTTCTAACTCACGATAATAATAGTCCCGCTGTGCCTTGCCAGAGGTATAGGCAACTGCAGCCATTGAAATGCTTTCTGCAAACGTAGCCGCAAGGCCGCCTAGAATGATAATGGCACGATCATTTGTACCCGTTGCAAGCGCGAGGATTATACCTAGTACATTTACAAGCCCATCTTGGCCGCCTAGTATAATTTGCCGCAGGAGCGCACCTTTTGTGTTTTGATTTGCCTGCTCATTTAAAATGTGCAGCTTCGCGTCTTTCTTAGTAGTGGACATAAATTAATTATCCTGCCGTGTTTTTTAATACAGGACTATAAAAAATACTTGCTAGCAGCATTAACATTATCTCAGTATTGACCGGCAACCATCGCAATGTTTTTCTTCTAGCTTTACGTTGAAGTGAATGGGATTACAAATGCCTTATACTGGAAAAACTAAACGAGTTATTGACAAAAACAAAGTTAAAGTCGGCGACTTTGTCAAGGTACACTGGAAAGGAGAAAACCTCACGGGCTATCTCATGCCACGCATTGAAACCGGCGACGAACAAGCAATTATATTAAAACTAGAAACCGGGTACAACATTGGGCTAAAAGACGTAGAAAAAATCGAAAAGATTGGCCCCCGAATTGAAATTGG
>JAHFHN010000047.1 GCA_023246885.1 Microcaldota archaeon | reverse complement strand
TGCGATTACTATTATTTTGGCAATGTTTGGAAGCGTTGAAAAAGCAATATAAAAAAATAAAGCAATTAAAGCTAGTAAGCCAGTGAGTTCAAGTAGTTTCAAAATTTATTCACTTTTATTTTTTAAGATTAATTTTTTTACTTTCGCTTATCCTTAATTACAACTACGTCAGCAAGAGTTAATACTTTACTGTTAGTTGGCCTTGCAATAGTCGTTTGAGTGGGACGCGCTTGTTCTTTTTGTCCTTTTTGTTCTCTTTGCTCTTCGTTTGGTTCTTGCTTCATTAAAACTATGTGCAAAAGTGATTCGAGTTTACGGCAATCTTTTTCAGTTGGCTTTATTTTTCCTTCTTCAAAATGAATTAAGTCTTTTTCACGCAAGTTTAGCTTATGCGCAACATCTTGCAACGACAAACCGGCACTTGTTCGGCTTGTAGAAATTAATTTGCCATAATTTTGAACTAACTCAACTTCAGGTAAATTAAATGTATTGGACTGGCTTTGAAAACGCGAATTTGCAGGTCGCAGTATTTGCCCAAATCTACTGCACCTTGGACAAACATTTATTTCAGCGCCTTCTACAATTGCGCGCAAGTTAGAAATTCCACCACAAATGTCACACGAAGCCATTGAAATATTTAAGCAACAGGAGTTTTTATTACGTTTGCTGCAATAGAATAGTGTAAACTAGCACGCGCGTAGAATGAATTGTGATTAAAAATGGGCGTTGACATTGGAAGCATTTTGCAAAAGCGCGAAACTTCTTTAGCTGAACTAAGTGAAAAAAAGCTCGCTATTGACGCGTTTAACACGCTCTACCAGTTTATTACAATTATACGTCAACCTGACGGCACTCCCTTAATGGATTCGAAAGGCCGAATGACAAGCCACTTAACTGGCCTTTTTTACCGAACGTGTAGCTTATTAGAAAAAGGAATTAAACCAATATTTGTATTTGACGGCAAACCAAGCGAATTAAAAAAACGCACTCTTGAAGAAAGAGCAGTTGCGAAAAAAGAAGCTAAGACTCAAATGCTTGAAGCTATGAAAAAAGGCGACGTTGAACGCGCAGGAATGCTCAGCCAACGAACCGCCAAGCTTGAAAGCACACAAATTGAACAAAGCAAAGAGCTGCTAGGTTATCTGGGCGTACCGTGGATACAGGCGCCAAGTGAAGGCGAAGCACAATGTGCGCACATGGCAAAACAAGGGTTGGCCTACGCCGCGGCCTCACAAGATTACGACACACTATTGTTCGGCACACCGTTACTCGTGCGTAACTTAACCATTTCGGGTAAGAAAAAACTAGCTAGGAGAAACACTACTATTGAAATTAAGCCGGAAGAAATCGACCTCGAACAAAGTTTAAAACAACTTGGAACAACAATAACACGAGAAAAACTCATTTGGATCGGCATGCTTAATGGAACTGACTTCAACCAAGGAATTTACGGCATTGGACCCAAAAAAGCGTTGAAACTAGCACAAGAACATGAAAATTTCAACTCCATTTTGAAAGAATTAGGCAAAGAAATGGACTGGCAGCCGGTATACCAATTGTTTGATTCCCCACCAGCAATAGACGTAACTGAAACACAATTACAGCAACGCGGCGACGCTCAGCGAGATAAAGTTATAAAAATGATGGTAGACGAATTTGAATTCTCTGCAGAACGAGTTGAAAACGCATTAAAACGAGCGTACAAAGAACCAGAAGATAAAAGCCAATCACAATTAAAAAAATGGTTTTAAACTAAAAAAAACTATTTAAAAAGAAAAAAAATACTTTAAAGCCCTTTTTGCTTCTTATTACTTTGCAAGAAATAATACGCAACTACCGCAATAATTAAAACAACCACTGCAATTAAAGGCAAAGGCAACTCAGGTGGCTTAGCCCCAGACGACGATGGAACTGCAGCTTTATCAGAGCCAGCAGCATCACTAGGCACAGTTACATTACTCGCTCCAGATGTTCCAGAAGCAGCTGAAGCTACTAATTCATGAATCGTTTTTATGGTAAAACTAGCAGACCCATTACTAACTGAATTTAGCTTAAGGTATAAATCATAGTAATTATCCCCGCTTAACTCCAATTTCTTTTCTGCATTAACATTAAGCGTAACCAACTGCGGGTCACTTTGCACAATTAGAAGCGCAGAATTACCAGTAACATTAACTAAACCAACAAAGTGAACTTCATTTTCAACAGTAACTTGAACACGTGCGCTCGGAGCAAGCAAAACCGCGTAACCAGTTGTTGAATTAACACTTGCAATTGGAGCCTCTTGCGTTGAAGTCCAATTCACAACTGGAACTTGAACAGGCGGAGTTGTTGAAGCGTTTGAAGTTGTTGATGTTGTAGAAGTAGATGAAGGCGAACTGCCCGAAGTACTTGAACCAGAAGCATCAGCGGCTTGTTGACCTATGCCATACGAACCAGCACCGTACAACTTCTGGCCATACATACCAGCAGCAACTAGGGAAACACCCAGTAAAAGAAAAACAAAAAAGAAAGGAAGAAAATTTTTCATTGAAAACCACATTCCTCCTTTTTACCTTACTCCTACGGCAATATATGAAAAGTTACCCGAAGCAGTTTCAACTGAAGTAGTAGCATTTATACATCTCGCAGTGAAGCCAACATTAGAAAGCGCAGTTACGGAACACAACAAATCCCCACCATTCTGAGTAGCACACATAACCCTCGGAGTGAGATCTGATGGGAATTGAGTTCCAAAGGTCACGCTTTGACCAGCCGCAGCACAGTTTCCTGCACCAAACAGTATTAATGATACCGTGGTTCCGCTATGAGTGGAATTGAGTCCAAATGAAACGTTGCTTGCTAAACTAAGAGTTGAAGCAATGTGCGTAGCATTCACAACGTTCGTACCAATGTGCGAAGCATTAACTGAAAAAGTTCCTAAATGGGAAGAATTCACCGCCATATTTTGGATATGAGAAGAATTCACAGCACCATTTTGTATAAATGTTGAGTTAATACTTTCAGAAAAACCAGGACCCAAATGACTACGATTCAACGCGCCCTTAGCAATAAAAGTAGCATTTACACCCTCAGCAAAATCAGGACCCAAATGACTACGATTCAAGGCACCAGGCGCAATCTTAGCTGCAGTCACAGCCTCAGCCAAAATATGAGTAGCATTCACAGCATTACTCGCCAAAAACGTAGCATTAATCGCACTTTGAAAATTCGGACCCAAATGAGTAGCATTCAACGCACCCTTACCAATAAAAGTAGCATTTACACCCTCAGCAAAATCAGGACCCAAATGACTACGATTCAACGCGCCCTTAGCAATAAACGTAGTGTTTATACCTTCAGCAAAACCAGGGCCAAGATTAGAAGCATTAACTATACCATTGTTCAAATAACCAGTGCCGTTATGTGACACTTGTAAGAATTCATTTAAAACAGTACCCCAAGCATTGTTGTCACTCTGATCAGTTGGCAAACGAGCAGCAAAAACAAGACTAACAAAAGTTAAGAAAAATAAAGAAGAAAGAAAAACACTACGAATATTCACTTTAAACACATCACCCTATAATTCCTATGAGTAAAGCAAAACCAAATCACATATAAAAAGCTTTTGATAATTGTTTACGAATTTATTTAAGTAATTTTAGTGGATGCAACAATTTTTTGCCGTATTTCGTTTCCGTTTTTAGAATCGCTCGTTGTAAAAGCCAAGTAAACAACGCGATTTTTCCCAGCATCTTTTACTACATAAAGCCAACTTTCTAAGGTTTGTGTGCCCATCGATTGATCCATCGATATTTCAATTGCTGAGAAGTTGGCTATAGTTGTGTCTCGCATTGAAATGTTCGAAAACGCGTTATTTGAGCTGAAAGAATCATAATTTTCTAGCGCTATTTTTTTAAATTCGCTGGCGGTCCTATTGGGCACTTGTGTGACTGCAAACGAGGATGAGTTCAAGTCACCAAAACGAATTGTACCGGGAAATGGATCAGATTGAGGTGACCAATTAGCCGGTTTTTCAAAGTAAATTCCAGCTGCGTCGCTAGAGTAATTATCAAAAATTATTGTCTGCGTTGCCGGCTCGCCAATGCAACCAAGTAAAGCTATAGCTGAAAATAGTAATAATAGTTGAGAAAATAGCTTCATAATTATATTCAACAGATATCGTTATACTAATAGAGTTTTAAAAACTGTGCGGCTTCACACGATAACCTTAACTGCAATTAAGGCGAGTACAGCAAAATGCAGTACACGTGAGGCAAATGAGTAAATCGTAAATTCTTTGAAGTTCATTCCAGTTAAACCTGCAACGAACGTAATTGGATCAAAAATAGGTGAAGCTGGAATTATTCCAAATATTAGAATCGGAAGCGGACCGTATTTGTCGAACCATTTTTTTGCGCCTTCTAATTGTTTTGGATTTATAAAATGGTAAACTAATTTTTCGCGAAAGGCCCTCGCTAGCCAATAGTTTAGAATGGCACCGAGGAAGCCGGCAATAATTGCAACTATAGTGAACAATAATTTTGTGCTTAGGTCCGGAGCTAAATTAATTGCGGTTACAAAAAGGAGGTCAGTTGGAAAAGGAAGTGCAGTTGAACCTAGAAAAACACCAACAAAAACACCAATAACCCCCCATTGAGCTACCGTTGTCTTCACGTCACCATATATATTAGGCGCAAGTACAGAAAGCGCTTCAATTGCTAACAAGGTAACCAGAATAGCGGCTATTCCAATCGCAACTGATTTGGCAATTTCTTTATGGTCTTTGTGCATAATAGTCACGTTTTGTAATTAATACCAACAAATAAACAAATGCGAAACGGAATTAAAAAACAGTCAGGAGATCTGAACGCGTCACTACACCAACAAGTTTGCTATTATCCATAACACAAACGATTTGTGAATAGCGCAATATAGACTGTAAAGCTGAGGCAGGTGCATCTGAACTGATAACCGGCGGAGCAGGAGAGGCGATGATCTTTACAAGCGTGGTTTTGTCTGCCCCATTTTCAATAGCATTTAGGATATCGTTTTCTGAGATTAAGCCGACTAGTTTGTTTTTGTTAACAATTGGAAGTTGTGAAACGCCTAGGCGACGCATTTTTGTAGAGGCTAGAATAAGCGAATCATTTGGCGCAAGGGTTTCTATATTTCGGTGCATTACGTCACGCACAAGGACAAGTTTAGCGCCTTTATTGGCTTTTTCAAGTGTGGAAAAAAGTTTTGCAACAGTGGAATATGCCGGATCAACTTTGTTGTTTTCGATTTTAGCAATAACTGACTGCGACACTCCGGATTGTGCAGCTAATTCAACTTGCGTTAGTCCGGCTAATAGCCGTGCAGTTTTCAATTCGCTTGGAAGTGGCAGTGAACTCATATTCTTAACGGAATAATTATGGGATAAAAATATTTTTAAACTTATTTATGCTAAATTATTTGGTAGCTAATTAAGATTAGTTAAAAACTATTTAAAAAAAAAGCTAAAAATTCTTTTAAGGTGAACCAATAAAATGAAGCATTTCTTTACATCAGAGTCAGTGACAGAGGGACATCCTGATAAAATTGCAGATCAAATCTCAGATGGGATTTACGATGAAATGTTAAAGCAAGACCCAGACGCACATGCAGGTATAGAAACTTTTTGCACAACTGGTTTAGTGTTGGTTGGCGGGGAAGCTAGAACAACCGCCTATGTAAATATTCAAGACGTTGTAAGAGCGACATTGAAAAAAATTGGCTACGATAAGTCAGAGTACGGTTTCTGTTGTGACGATGTAGGCGTAATCGTTACACTGCACGAACAATCTCCAGATATAGCTATTGGGGTTGACGAGGGAAAAGGCGAGGATAAAGAGCAAGGAGCTGGCGATCAGTGGCTAATGTTCGGATATGCAAGTAATGAAACTCCTGAACTAATGCCATTGCCAATTACACTAGCGCACAAATTAACCAAAAAACTTGCTGAAGTTAGAAAGAATGGAACTTTGCCTTATTTGCGTCCAGATGGAAAATCTCAAGTGACGCTTGAATATGAAAATAATAAAGCCAAGCGAATTGAAGCAATTGTAATTGCTGCGCATCACTCTGCAGACGTAGAAATGGCAAAACTTAGAAAAGACATTCAAGAAAAAGTAATCGTGCCAGTTTGTGGGGATTTAATTGATGAAAAAACTAAATATTTCATCAATTCAACTGGCAGATTCGTTATCGGCGGGCCACCTGGAGATGCAGGATTAACTGGAAGAAAAATTATTGTTGACACTTACGGCGGAGTAGGTGCACACGGTGGCGGGGCTTTTTCAGGCAAATGTATCACTAAAGTTGACCGATCCGGCGCGTATATGGCACGTTATGTTGCTAAGAATATAGTCGCAGCTGGGCTGGCGGACAGATGTGAATTGCAAGTATCCTACGCAATTGGAATTGCACGTCCGCTTGGTATTTTTGTAAATACTTTTGGAACCGGTAAAATTTCAGACGATAAAATAGTGGAACTTGTTCAAAAACATTTTGACTTCAGGCCAAAACAGATAATTGAA
>JAHFHN010000046.1 GCA_023246885.1 Microcaldota archaeon | reverse complement strand
CAAAAGTCAGTAGCTGCTTCGGTATGCCCAGTTCGCTTTAACACCCCGCCTTCTTTAGCTTGCAATGGAAAAACGTGGCCAGGCCGACGTAATTGTGAAGGTTTTGTTTCATTGTCAACAATTGAAAGTATAGTAGTTGAGCGGTCAAAAGCTGAAACGCCGCTTCCGGTGTTTATGGAGTCAACGCTAATTGTAAATGCGGTGCCATTCGGGTCAGTATTATCACTTGCCATTTGCCCTAGTTTTAATTCAATTGCGCGCTGCTTTGTTAAGGGGACACAAATTATGCCCCGAGCGTGAAGTGCCATGAAATTAACTGCTTCTGGCGTAACTTTTTCAGCAGCCATAACTAAATCGCCTTCATTCTCGCGATCTTCATCATCTACAACAACAATCATTTTGCCTGCTTTAATGTCAGCAATAGCATCTTCAATAGAACAAAACATGTTTTATATCCCGCTAACAATTGGAAAAAACCGGGCATTTAATTGCTTTGTTTCTTCAAATTACGTCAACATCATGCGCATGGCTCTCGCGTAAAGAAGCGCTTGTTATTCTCACAAATTCCGCGTTTTTCCAAAGCTCTTGAATCGTACGCGCATTAGAGTAACTCATTCCACTTCGTAAACCGCCGAGTAGATTAGATACGACTTCTTTTGTTGAACCTTTATAACCGACCATTGATTCGACTCCTTCAGGTGTTCGATCGCTCTCTTTTAGACCTTGCAAAGCAGTCCAGGAAGCCATTCCGTGGTACATTTTGAACCGCTTGCCATTTCGAAAAACTATTTTGCCCGGAGACTCGTCAGTGCCTCCAAACATTTGACCAAACATTCCGCTACTGGCTCCAGCTGCAATTGCCTTTACAAAATCTCCAGGTGCTTTCATGCCCCCATCTGCAATTATCGGTACTTCGCTGCGGTGACCTTCTTCAGCACAGTTCAAAATCGCTGATAATTGCGGATAACCCGTACCAGCGACGATTCGCGTCGTACAAATGGAACCCGGCCCAACTCCCACTTTAATCGCATCAGCGCCTGCTTCAATTAAGTCGCGACAACCTTGACGCGTCGCTACGTTTCCAGCGATAACTTCGCAACCATAACTAGTTTTTAGCCACTTAACTATTTCCAATACGCGTTCCATATGCCCGTGCGCAACGTCAACTGCAATTACATCTGCCTCTGCGGCTAATACTGCTTCTGCGCGTTCTTTGTGATCTCCACGTATCCCAACAGAAGCACCGACGCGTAATCTGCCTCTAGAATCGCGAACTGCATGTGGATAATTCCGCTTCTTCAATACGTCGCGAGCGGTTATCAATCCCTTGAGGTATTTGTTTTCGTCAACAAGTGGCACCTTCTCCACTTTGTTAACACGCATTAACTCTAACAACTCTTCAATTGGTTGACCCCACTTTCCAATAACTGGATCTTTAGTCATGACTTCTCCAACTAATTTCCCACCGGTTTCAAACATCAAATCCCGATGAGTCAAAATTCCTACCAGCCTGCAGTTTTCGTCAACCACGACTAACCCAGATACTCCGTGTTTTTCAGTTTCAGCCAATGCGCGTTCAATAGTATCTGTAGCTTTAACTGAAAACGGCCGTTCAATAATTGTATTTTCGCTACGCTTTACTCGTCTAACTTCTTCAGCTTCATGTTCAATAGATAAATTGCGGTGGATAATGCCAAACCCGCCTTGTTGAGCCATAGCAATTGCCATTGCACTTTCAGTTACACTGCTCATATTGGCCGACACAAGTGGAATCTTTAATTCAATATTCCGAGTTAACTTTGTTGTAAAATCAACATCCATACGCGACGCAACGCTGGATCGCTGGGGCACAAGTAACACATCGTCAAAAGTAAACCCTTCACTAATAATTTTTTTTCCAACAATTTGTTTTTCCACTTCAATTTCCACAAAGAGCCCCCCTCTTGCAATTACCAAAACAAAGTTTTAAACCATTTGTGTTGATTGCGCTTGTTTTGAAGTGAAAATAGTTCTATTAATCTTTTAAGTCATCCCAGCTGATTTTAGCATTTGGGTCAACGCTTAGTCCGTTATCGCCAAATTTCAACGGATGCACGTTGGAATCGTGGTTTGTTCCGCGCATTTTTCTAATAGTTAAATAATGGCTCGGTGGAAAGAAATGAAGCGAAATAATCCCGTCAACTAGAAACTCTTCAACTCCAAAACTAGAAAAGTCATTTTTTCTGCCACTTGTTTCACAAGCAAGCAAAGAAGTGCAACGCAACTTGCGTAACTCTTCAATCAACACGTAAATAGAATACCTGATTTTTGCCTTGTCATTAGTCCAAAAAGCAAATGCAGTAATAGAATCAATAACTAACCGCTTTGCCCCCACTTGCCGTGCCTTTTCCACTATGCGCTTCGCTTGTGCAGCTAAGTCAGTATAATCGCCAGTTGGCTCAAATTTGTAAATCTTCAATTTGTTATCTCGTTCAAGTGCCTGCACATCCCATTTGAATCGCTGTACGTTCCACCATAAATTGTGCGCGCCTTCTTCAAGAGTAACGTAAACTCCGGGTTCGTCATAGTCATGCGCTCCAGCGTATAAGTACTCCATGCAAAAAATAGTTTTGCCAGTTCCGGGCCCGCCTGAAATTAAAACACTTGACCCTTCTGGAAACCCGCCTTCAGTTAACTCATCCAAGCCAGAAATGCCACTCTTAACACGATTCATATAATGTAATTACCTACAACACAACAATGAGCGAAAATAAAAACAATACCTTACCAAACATATTATCGGCAAAAACACATTTCTTTTTTCGTCAACGTTTTTTCTTTTAAAAAGAAAAAAGGTTGCCTCTGTAGCTCAGTGGTAGAGCGCCTGTCTTGTACAGTTTTTTCTTTATTTTACCAAAAGAAAAGCTTGGGAAAAAGAAAGAAAAAATCTAAAAGCAAACAGGAGGTTGCGAGTTCAATTCTCGCCGGGGGCTCTCATACTTAGACTCAGTTCTCCTTCAGCCCAGTAAGAGTTTTTCTAATCAAAGTCTTCAAAGATAGAGACGAAATAGCAGTAAATGCAAACAAAGCAAACGCGAGGAAAATCTTGTTATAGCGAATTGGGTTAATTTTATTATGGTTTTAAGTAAATTGCCTTCTTTAGTTATATCTAAGGAAGAAGCATTGTTGAAATTAGAAGAAAAATTGGCTAATGGAAAAAAGCTCTTGGAAGAATTTAAACTAATGTCTGATGAAGATTGGTTAGCTAGAAAATGGTTTCAAGAGATAATAGCGTGGTCTAATACAACTAATCAGCTTTTATTACAAATAGACTCTACTTCCGAATTATCTAAACAATATATGGCAGTACAAGTAAACTTCCCAAGAAATAATGCAACTATTTATAAGGTTACGGAAGCATTGCAACCAAAGTTCTTTACTCTTAATTCAATAATCTGCCAAATATGCGAATTAATGCAACCGAAAAATCAGTTAATTTCAAATGATTTGTCTAATGTTTTAAATAGGTTTAGACCATGCTTAAAATATAAACAAAGTGCTGATATCGCTTCAGAAGCGGATTTACAGAGGCTAACTTTCGAAATATTGCGGTCGCATTTTGATGATTTGGTTGATCAAGAGAGTTTACCAAAATTTGGAACCAAATCTCACAAACCAGATTTTGGGGTGCCTAGTTTGCATGTGCTGATTGAACTTAAATATCTCGCTTCCGGAACCAATATTAAAACTATTCAGGATGAAATGCAATCGGATATAATTGGGTATTTGGATAGCCAGGAAAATTATACGCAGATCATATTTTTAGTGTATGATGCTTCGCATAGAATTCGTGATAAGCAGGAATTATCTGTTCTAAAGAAAAATAGAAAAGTACTTGACGTTGTCATAGTCGATGGAATATAGCTGCAGTTATGTCGTATTGGGCTAATTGTGCCTAAAGCAGTTTTAAATGTCAAGCGATTCATTTTGGTCAAGGTAGGTAGAATTAATTTGAAAAGCTTCGAGTTCAATTCTCGCCGGGGGCTCTCATTCTTATGCTGAATTTTCAGTTTCAGCAAAAATTCTAAATCCAATTCTAGTTTTTGGAAAAATAGCGGCTATACGTTTTTAAGCGTAAGTTTCCTTCTTTTTTCACTATAACTTGGTGATATTTGGCTATGGTTAAACGTGTTTTGAAAAGAGCGCAAAAAGCAAGAGAACATTTAGATTTCTGGCAAAAACGGCTAGGTGCCGGAAGCAAGGGAGTTAGGCGAATTCCAATTGAAGGCGGCGGTTTTGAATTAAGGGAAGAAGGTCGGAGTGTTAAAGTTACTAGACACCATCTGCAAGAATTGGCTAAAGAACATGCTAGAACTGAAATGGACTATGTTTTAAGCGTGGCGAAAAAAAGAGCAGAAGGAGGAAGCATCGCTCACGAAGCAATTATAGCAAAACACGGAACGCCAGAAGAAATTATAGCGCTTGCAGATAGTGCAGCCAAGGCAGATAGGTACGAAGCAGTTGCTTCTATTTTGGAGAGCGGTGTGAAAACCGGAGTGTTAAACAAAGCGCATTCTGATGTTTTTGTTAGGCTTGCAGATAGTACGACGGGTGCGTCGGATTCAGTTGCTTCTATTTTAGCAAGTGGTGTGAAAGCAGGCGCGTTAACTAGCGCACACCGCGCTGTTTTTCTTAAACATAAAGCCAACAGCATAGGCATGCCTGCTGCATTTGCTTCTATTTTAGAAAGTGGCGTGAAAGTAGGGGCGCTAAAGCCAAGCGATGTTTCAACTGATTTTCTTAGAACTGCAAATAGCGCAGCTGACGCCGGATGGTTGAAGGCAGCTGCGTCTGTTTTAGAAAGCGGTGTGAAGGCAGGAGTGTTAACCCCAAACGCGGTTTCAGATGATTTTCTTAAGCTTGCGGATAGCGCCGTAAAAGGAGACATGCACGATAGCGCCGCTGCAATTTTAGAAAGTGGTGTAAACGCGGGCGCACTAGCGCCAAGCGATGTTTCAACTGCTTTTCTTAGAATTGCAGATAACGCCGCTGATAAGCACTTCTGGTCTAATGCTGCCTCTATTTTAGAGCGTGGTATGAAAGCGGGCGCTTTACCGCCAAAAGGCCTCTCGTTTACTTTTATCAGATATGCCCATGATGCAGCTAAGGACGGCATGCACGATGTAGTTGCTTCTGTTTTAGCCAGTGGTGTGAGGGCAGGTGCGCTAACCAAAGCAAATTCAAATATCTTTCTTAGACACGCAGAAAGTGCAGCTAATTCAGGTAAGCTTGGTTACGCTGCTGTGATTTTACACGCCGGAGCAAATGCGGGCGCGTTAAATAGTGCGCATTCAAATCTTTTTGTCAAATATGCAGAAACCGCAACAAAAAAAAGACTCTTTGATTCAGCGGCTTTAGCTCTAGAAGCCGCCGGACGATTCCACTTGAAAACTGGAGGCAAGGCCGGAGTGGCTGCAGCTCAGAAAATTGTTGACAGACTACGCTCTGACGAATTAAAAGGACACGGCCACGCGGCTGCTGCGTTGCTTCTTGACCAAATCTTAGAAAGAAAAGGAGTTTGGCGAAGAAAAGCAGGCTTTAACTAAAATTAAAGTTTTTTTAATGCATCTGCAATTTCTGAAAAATCAGCGTATCGAATAATAGCTGGAATATTATTTTTTTTATTTGCTGGGTTCTCCAAGAACAAAGCTTCAGTATACGGAATTGAAACACTATTGTGCACCGCCATTATCGTTGGCTTTCCCATTCCGGCAAAGTACCCTGCGTCCCAACCGCGCCCTTCGCTTGGGTCATTAAATGAATAAATACATAACGCAAGATCGCACGTTCCATAAAGTGCATACGCTTTTCTAACTGCTTCGATTTTAGGCATTGAATCCGGATTCCAATTTTGAATGTCGCATAACATAGTAATTACTTGATGCCCGCTTGCCTGTAACAATGCGGCGATTTCTTCTAGTTGCGTTTTTAAATCTGTTAGATTTGCTCCCCTAAATTTATACGCTAGCCAAATTCTCATAAAAAAACTTATCCTCCAGATGATTTTTATAATCCACGTTCCCTTAAAGTCAATAGAGCTTTCTAAGTTTTTTTCCAACGGTTTAAAATACTTTGAGTATCTAAAAGAACTACAGTTGAATTTTACATGGGTAAGTTTCCAATCGCCGAACGACACATTTTAGGAGTACTAATTTGCAAAAAGTGCAAGACGCGCAACTCAAAAGCAGCAGAGCGATGCCGCAAATGCGCTTACACTCATTTAAGAGTAAAACGAGCAAAGAAGAAAGAAGCAAAAGGCAAGTAATTTCCTTGCTAACTTCGTAGCTTTTAATCTAAATCCACTCAATAGCTTTAGCAATGCCTGGGTAGAAAAAGAAAGAACTTTTCTTTTTGCGGAAAAGAAAACCTCTTTCAAACTCCAAAAGAAAAGCTTCAATTACCTTGCCCCTCTAAATACACTAATTGCAGGGGTAGCAAAGCCTGGTCAAAGAAAGCCCTTTCTTACACGAAAGGGCTTTCGGGTAAATGCGCCAGATTCAGGGTCTGGT
>JAHFHN010000045.1:4857-6725 GCA_023246885.1 Microcaldota archaeon | reverse complement strand
GGTTCAGCAGACGCAACTCAACCGGTATCATCTACAAAGCCTCAACCGAAGCCAGCAATTGGCATAGTTGCTAGCAGTGACTTAATTTATCCCGGGCCTTACTATGAAAGCACGGCTATAATTACGGTTTATGATATTTCTAACCGCTCACAGCCAGTGCTGCTAAAAGACATTAAGCTTAAAGGAAATTATTTAGCAGCTAGGATGATTGGCAACAAGGTTTATGGCATTTACACTGAATCTGCACACGGTGGAGTTAAGCCAATTATAATGTTGACGAACAATTATCCGAAGTACAGCCATCTGACATCCGCTACGTTGATGAACCTTTTGACTACTACCAATACACTGTGCTAATGGGATTAGATTTAAATGATTTAGAAAAACAAAACCGCGAAATAGTGCTATCTGGAGGAACTAGTACAGTTTATGCTTCAAGCGAAGCTGCTTACATAACTTACACTAGCTACAACTACTACCAGCCTACAATTGCATGGAGTAACTACGCGGATGTTGAGCCACTCTTCACTGAAGAATACCGCGAAAAAATAACTGCAGTTGAAAGAGAAAATATTAGCCAATGGAGAAAGGACAATTTGAAAATACAAATAGCAACAGAATTCCTTGACTCGTTGAACGAAACACAACGCAATGAATTATATGAAAAAGTATACCAGCGCCAGAGTAACGCAACTGACGTAGCTAGCTACGGAGAAAAAACAACTGTTCATAAATTTGCGCTTGGTGACGAAATTCGTTATCTTGGAAAAGGCGAAGTACCTGGCCATTTGTTAAACCAATTTTCACTAGACGAACATAATGGTTATTTACGTTTAGCTACAACAATTGGCGAAGTATGGCGTTCAAACGATGGAAGCAGAACCCTTGCAACTAACAACGTGTACGTTTTAGATTCGTCGTTGAACTTAACTGGTAAACTAGAAGGACTTGCGCCTGGAGAAACGCTTTACTCTTCGCGTTTTATGGGCAACAAAGCTTACCTTGTCACGTTCAAAAAAGTTGACCCACTTTTTGTGATCGACCTTTCTAACCCACAAAATCCACAACTGCTTGGCAAGCTCAAAATTCCAGGCTACTCAGATTACTTACATCCATTTGGTGAAAATCACTTAATTGGTTTAGGCAAAGATGCTGTGCCCGCTGAAGAAGGAGACTTCGCGTGGTACCAAGGCGTTAAATTAACATTGTTCGACGTGTCGAACCTCAGCAACCCAATTGAGTTATCTACCTATGCAATCGGCGACCGCGGCACAGAGTCATACGCGTTGCATGACCACAAAGCGTTTCTGTTCAACCCGGCAAATGGTTTACTAGTAATTCCAGTTACACTTGCTGAAATAAACAAAGCACAGCATCCCAGCGGCCTTGAGCCAAACGCATACGGAGACTTCACTTTCCAAGGTGCATTTGTATTCAATGTTGGCATTAACAATGGCTTTCAATTAAAAGGAAGAGTGTCACATGCAACTACTGATGAACTGTTGAAAAGCGGGGAGTACTACTATGGCGGTGGCACAGACGTTGAAAGAAGTGCGTATATCAACAACGTGCTTTACACCATATCGCAGAAGTACATTAAAGCCAATGACTTAACTACATTAGATGAAAGGGCATCGATTTCACTTCCTTTTGAACAATTATCCGATGGACCTTATTACATAGAGTGAAAAAAATGGATGAAGTAACCGTTGATCGAAAGACGCTTAAAGCGCTTGGTGCGGATACTCGCATCAATATCCTAAAAAACTTAGCAAGAAAAAGAATGACTCAAGCAGAACTTGCTGATGTTCTAGGAATAGCTGCGCCTTCTGTTAACGAGCACTTGCGCCAACTACAGTCCGCTTCAC
>JAHFHN010000045.1:0-4847 GCA_023246885.1 Microcaldota archaeon | reverse complement strand
AAAAAGAAGAGGGAAGGAAATGGAAGTACTACGAAATCACGCAAAAAGGCCGCGCAATTGTCGAGCCTTCAAATGTCAAAGTGTGGTTCCTGCTAAGCATTAGTTTACTCGCGCTGGTTTTTTCATTTGCACAAATTTATCCAAGCATATCACAACCAGTTCCACAACAGACGCTCATGCGCGAAGCGAGCGCTCCAGCTTTACTAACAGATGCAAAAGTTGCAGTATCTGCATCCGTAGTTCCAGAGGAAATAGCCACGCAAAGCAATTCAACAATAAACGCAGCAGAGTCAACTACCTTGAAAATAACCGGCTACAAATCGCTGCTCGATTCATTGCCATTAACTGAAACAATTATTTTCCTAGCTTCATTCCTACTACTAGGCGCTTCCGCAGCAATGCTGTTGAAAAAAGACTAAGTTGGAGAAAAGAATCAAAAAATGTACGAACACGTAGTTGTCAAAGATGGCGTCCTGTGGATCGACGGCGTGCACATGCACAGGTTCCATAATGCTAGCCCACAACAAAACGCTTCACTTATGGTTGACCAAGCAAATGTCAAACGCGGCGATGCAGTACTTGACATCTGCACTGGTCTTGGCTACACTGCACTTGCAGCAGCAAAACGCGGAGCAATCGTAACCACAATCGAACAAAGCCCAACTGTACTTGAACTCATAACAAAACATAATCCCGAGATTTTAAAGTACAAAAACCTCAAAATAATTCAAGACGATGCCTTTCAAGCAGTTGCACAACTCCCAGGTGCGTCATTCAACGTGATTATTCACGACCCGCCACGTTTTTCAATGGCAGGAGAACTCTACTCACAAGCCTTTTACAATGAATTATTTCGCTTGCTAGTAGCACGTGGTAAATTATTTCACTATACTGGCAAACCAGGGCTAAAAAGCGGAAAAAACATGATCGGCGGAATAAAAAAACGGTTAATGAATGCTGGATTCCAAAAAATAACGTGGGTAGAAAGCTGCCAAGGCTACAAAGCGGTTAAACCATAAAAAAAGAGAAAGAAACCATCCTTTTTGCTAAATCAACCAATTTTGCGTTTTTTTGCTATTTTGTGTTTAAACCACTGTTTTAAAAGCCAGTGTTAACACAATTTTTTAAGTCTCAAGCAAGAGATGATCGGCTAATTCTAGTTCGAGATTCAAAGCTTTGACAAATGAAAGTACTTCGGTAACTATTAACCAAAAGTTATGAGCTTTACTAAGTACTATCAATAGAGACAAACAATAGGTGAATATAGAAACATGAGAGACAATAGAGGAAGTTACAGAGATAGCAGAGACAGCAGAGGCGGTGGCCGTTCATTCCATGGTGGAGGCGGACGAAGATTCCAAAGCAGTGGACCACGAGAAATGCACGACGCAACATGTTCAGATTGCGGCGCAGCTTGCAAAGTACCATTTACCCCAACTCCAGGAAGACCAGTATATTGTGATGCTTGTTTCCCGAACCACAGACCATCACGTGATGGCGGTAGTCGCGGAGGCGGTAGCTACAGTAACAGACGCTCTGACCAAGATTCTTCAAGCGACAGCTCATCTGGAAGCGATTCCGATGACTCAAGCAGCGATGATTCTGAAGACTCAGACGACGAAGGCTCAGACGACGAAGTAAAGGAATAAACTCCTTAAACGACGCGTTTGTAAAAAGTTTTTTTCTACTTTTTTTCTTTTTTCTCTTCTTTTTTTAAAACACTTAGTTTTGACTCTATTAAGTTTTTTTTCCTCTTTTCTGTTCTTTTTCCTTGTTTTACCCGCAAACAAAGTATATATAGTAAAACTGCTCTTGTAATCTCTTCTTGTTTTAAAAAAAGGGTGTATTAGTCTAAAATGTCTTTGAATAACTATCAAGTCGATTTATTTTTCAACTTCACTGGAAGACACAAGCGCTTCTTGAAGCTACGCGAAACTAGTTTCACCGTCAAACAAATTGAATACGGGGTAGGCATAGCTGAAAAAGCAGTAAAAGCAATGCAAGCTATTTGCAAGTCAAGTGGCTTAACTGTAGCAGAAATACTTGAAAAACCAGCTAAGAAAACGCAAGCAATTAAAGAAATGCGCAAAAAATCGCCTAAACTAACTCCAAAACAAGCGTTATTCATTCTCGAAAATTTTGAAGCATTTCAAAACGCAGTAAGCGCATCTCAAGTGCCAGTAATGGCAAAAAACGCGAAGAAAGCAGCTGAATTCGGCGACAAATACTACCAACCAGCCGAACACAAGTACCGCTGAGCTTTCAGTATTTTTCCAATTCAAAAATCGTAAAATGGCTTGCGCACAAACTTTTGCTTAGATATTTTTTCGTGAATTTCACGAGCTATTTTTTCAGAGACTGCCGCGTCGATGTACTTCTTCTGGTTCTCGTGCTTCAACGGCGTTCTAAATTCGTGATAACTTCTAACCAAAGTGTGTTCAATTCTATCGCGTTCAATTAATCCAACTCTCTTTTGTTGAACCGCACTCCAAACTGCATCCCCTCTTTTCCTCTGTCTTTTACTAGTATTTATTTTAAGTTCCTCGTAATACCCTGGCATTTCAATTGTCCACGCTTGCCTGTCAGCATCTTCTAAAAAAAGTAACTCAGCAGTACCTGTCGCTCCCAAAGCCGTTTCGTTTGGATCGTCAGCATAAGTGTGTTGTATGGTTGAAATCCGAAATTCATCTGCTCTTCTCTCTTGTGCTTGTTTAAATTTAAAGTCTGGAGAACAGTGAAAGTTAAACGCAAGTGCTTTGTGCCTTAATCCTGCGCTGCGTGCTTTTTCTTCGCTTGACAATGTAACTATGTGGCGCAAAGCGTCAACTGCATCATTTGGTTTTAATCTACTTACAATTCCGTAATTGGTTTCTTTTGCAGGAGTTTTTTTCAATACGACTGTGTGTCCGTATTTTTCACGTAAAATTCTTGCAACTTTCCTCGCGTGGAAACCTGCAACAACTTCAGTTGGGTGTTCGTTCCACACTAAAACAACTTTAGCCATTTGTTTTCACTGTATTTTTGGAAACAGTACGGTTCCTGTTTTTGTTTGCGTTTCAGCTTTTGTTTTACCCCACTTGCATTCCTTTAATGTAACTGTATTTAGATTATCCAAGCCGAGTGAAGTGTATAGTTCAACTGCTTTTTTCGGAATAAAAGGATAAAGCAGAATCGCTGTAATGCGCAGGGATTCGCATAATTCATACATTACGCTTTCAACTTCTTTTTGCTTACCTTCTTTAGCTAATTTCCAAGGTTCAGAATCATTGACAAGTTTATTCGCTTCTTTGATAATGCCCCAAGTTTCTTCAAGCGCGCGGTTGAATTGATAAGCGTCCATTTTGTCTTCGTATGATTTTACTTTCTCTTCAACTGTTTTTTGTAATTTGGAAGTTTTTGGTTTAGGCGGCACTTTTCCATTACAATAGCGGTTCACCATTACAAGCGTTCGATTTGCAAGGTTACCGAATTCATCTGCTAATTCTCCGTTATAACGTGCATCAAAAGATTTTTGTGAATAATCTCCATCTTCTCCAAAAGTGTTTTCACGCAAGAGAAAATAGCGAAATGCGTCTGCGCCATATTTTGCAATTACTGCGTGTGGCTCAACGTAATTTCCTTTACTCTTGCTCATTTTGTCGCCTTCAACTGTCCACCAGCCATGTGCATAAACTTGCTTTGGTTCTTTTAAACCAACTGCCCATAACATCGCTGGCCAGTAAACTGCGTGGAATTTTGCAATTTCTTTTCCAACTAACTGAACATCGGCTGGCCAAAAACCATTAGCGCTTTTTGGATCTTTTCCATCGTATTCAATAGCAGTTAAATAGTTGAAAAGCGCATCTAGCCAAACGTAAATAACATGTTCTTTATCGAATGGAACTTGTATGCCCCACTTTACGTTTTTACGGCTCACGCTTAAATCTCGGAGTTCATCTTTGAAAAAATTGTAAGCCTCATGCCATCTGCTGTCAGGCTGTACAAATCCTTTGTTTTCTTCAAATAATTTTTGCAATTTCTTGCGATAAGTTGATAATTTAAAAAAGTAGCTTTCTTCTTGCTCGCGTTTTACATCCCTACCGCACTCTGGGCATTTAGCATTTACTAATTGAGAATCAGTAAGAAAAGTTTCGCACGGTACGCAATACCATCCTTCATATTTTCCCTTGTAAATTAAACCAGCATCGTACATTTGTTGAAAAATATTTTGCACTGCTTTCTCGTGATAGGTGTCAGTAGTGCGTATAAATTTGTCGTATTCAATGTCCAGTTCAACCCAAAGTTTCTTGTATTGTTGAACTATTTCGTCGACGAATTGAATTGGAGTTTTGCCAGCTTCTTTAGCGGCTTTTTCAACTTTTTGGCCATGCTCGTCAGTTCCAGTTAAGAAAAACACGTCAAAGCCCTGAATTTTTTTGAATCTGGCAATTACATCTGCTGCAACTGTAGTGTAAGCGTGGCCTAAGTGCGGGGGGCCATTTGTGTAGTAAATTGGAGTAGTTACGTAGAACTTTTTCATGCTGAAATAATAGCACCTAGTCGATTAATAGGCTTTTTCTCAGCAATTCATTTTAAAACAATTGAATGAATTAAACTATAACAATGAAACAAGTTACAGAAAAGTTAGTCCGTGCTTTGAATGGTTTTCACGTGCAAGTGTATCGCCACGTGCGAGATGCTCCAAGGTCTCATGTTGACCCAACTAAGGGCGAGTCCTTTGGTGAAATTGGATTAAAAACCGGAGCAAAGAAACACAGCCAACTTGCAGTTGCACTTTTAATTAAACCAAAAAAAGGCAATTTCAATGCTAATAAGCAAAAAACGCTTCGCAATAATTTAACTGAACT
>JAHFHN010000044.1 GCA_023246885.1 Microcaldota archaeon | reverse complement strand
GCTGGTTTCGCAACGCGGGCACCAGTGGATTGCTCTATCCCCCTCTACAAACAAGCCTTTTTCGTGTAAGTTCTTTGCAGTCCACCATGCGCTTTCAATGTACGTGTCCTTGTAAGTGAAGTATGGCTCGAAATAAGCGCGCCACGCACCCAGTAGCTTGTAGTAGTCAACCCAATTTTTTTCTGTGTTTACTGCTTTTTCTAAACATTTGGCATCGAACTGGGCGATCCCAATTTTATTTTCAATGTCGGATTTAGAAACTACTTTCAATTCTTTTTCAACCATTACTTCTATGGGTAACCCATGGCAGTCAAAGCCAGGCTGTAGAAAGCCGGTAAATCCACGCATTTGCTTGTACTTTGTCCAAATGTCCTTGCAAGCGGTTGTTTTAACGTGGCCAATGTGCGGTGCAGCGTTTGTATACGGCGGGCCGTCTAGTAAAAAGAATTTTTTGGCTTTGTGTGTCTGCGTCTTTTGTGGAATTTGTTCTTTTTCCCAGTAAGCACGAACTTTTTCTTCGAGTTCTTTTGCAGTGTAATTAGTTAATTTTTCTAGTGGCATGCGAATCAAAGCTCAAGGAAATAATATTGAAGGAGTTAAAAGAATAAAAAACCGATTACATGCGTGGAACAAAAACCGAAAAATAGAAAATAAGGGCAATTGCCCCCTTTTCTCGAATTTTACCTATCTGATTGTTCGCTTAGAGACTCTTCAACTGGCTCGTCTTCACTTGGTGGTTTTTTCTTTAAGAATAAGAAGTAAACTAGCGCCAATAGTAACAGTAAAAGCACTGCACCGCCGGTAAGTAGAAGCGTGTTACTTGCGCCACCTTTTGTTAGTGAATCCACAAAAGCAACTGGATTTTGCGCTGTTGGAGTAGAACCGGTTACATTAATGGGCGCAGGGCATTGACTTAGTCCAGGCATCCATTGTCCGTTACAACAACTTCCAGGTTCAGCGTGCGGAGTATTTGCGCAAATCTTCACAGAAGAAAGTGGAACACAGGAGTGGTTGTACAGCAAACTATCGGTGCCGCAAGTTACTTCAACGCAAGCATTGTTCGAACACTGTTCATTGTCAGCACATTGAGAGTTGGATGTACAAGCAGGTGCAGAAGCAGCTACGCATTCATTTTGTACACATGATTGGCCAGAACTGCATTCAGAATTTGAGGCACAAGTTCCTTCTGCACGAGCTACGTTTACTGAAATAGTGGAAACCGCGCTTGCTGATGGTGAGCCATTGTCAGTTACGGTTACTGAAAAAGTGTAGTTTCCTGAAGCATAGAAACTAATTTCAAAGGAAGATTCATTAAACGCCCCACTAGCTAGGCTAGATGCGTTTAAAGTTGGGCCAGTTAATTGAGTCCAGTTGTAACTTAGCGCGTCATTGTCAATATCAGATGCGTTTACGCTGAAGAGAACAGGGCGGTATAAGTCATATGATGCGCTGCTTGGAGGGAGTAAACTATTAATTACAGGCGCATTGTTTAACGAGGGACTACATGCTGGATTTAATGTATATAGCCTCCATGGATTGGGGTCATTTCTCCAAACAATCACGTATACCTTATTGTCGGTTGGGCTAACTAACCCGCGAACAGGTAAAAGGTCAGGAGAAGCGGTTGTTGAATTAAGTTCAAGGTAAGATAAACTTGCATCAGCTTTATTGTAAACCGCGAGTGCTCTTGCGGCATTGGTTGAATTTGCGAATATTAAAACTTTATCGCTTTGTTCTACAAATGAGAGAATTGGCGCGCCCATTTCAGCTATTGGCCCTGACCAGGTCGCGTTGTGCTTAAGGACATTACCACTTGAGTTTCCGATTACAAATGAACCATCTGAAAGCGGTAGCCAAGCAGTCGTATAATCATCAGCGTATGAAGCAGGGAATGATTCGTGATTTGTTGCGTTAAATAAGATTACTAAAAACGGATAAGACTCGGATGGAGAGCGGTAAGTTATGTAAACATTATCACCATAAGAGGTAATATTGTAGAAAAGCGGGCTCCAAGTGGTTTGGTTAAATACATCTAAATTATCCGTAACTGTGTTTAGCCTATAAATTGAGCTATTTGAGCTGTTAATTACGAGTATTTGCTTGTTATTTTGTGTATTTAATGCCGTAGAAGAGAAACTTCCGCCTAAGGTTCCGCTGGTTCCACCTTTTCTAACCCAAGTTTGACCGCCATCTTTTGATATAGCATATGCATTCACTCCACCTGCAAACAACACGCCGGAATTACTCGAATCAGGGTGTAAATCAAATGAATTTATGCGAGTTAGTGGAACTGAAACAGGCGACCACGAAACGCCATCAAGGCTTTTGTGAAGCACTGCATTTCCACTACCTACGGGCGTACCGACTTGTTCCATTACATAAAACGCGCCATCAGCACCAATTTTGAAAAATGGCGCAGCAGAGGTAGTTGTTGGAAGTGGAGAAACTGGTTCAAAACAAGAAAGACTCGATAAAGCGAGTGCGTTTGAGGCAAATAGCCCAAATAAAACAAATAGAAATATAGGCGTAAATAGGGGAGAAAATAATAGTTTTTTCATTTGATAGCTCATGCAGTATAACGACATAGATATTAATAAAACCAATGGGGTTTTTGGTTGTGCCTAGTAGTTTAGTTTTACCGGCAGTGACGTGTTGCGAAAAGGTTATGCCCCCTGTGTTCCACTAATCCCTAAAAAATGCTTTAATATCCAGGCGAGTAAACTGTGAGAGCGCGTAAAGCGCATTTCGGCAAAGAGGGAGTATTCCGGTGGAAGAGTCAGTTACAATTAAACGCGAAGAAATTTACGCTCAATTCGAAGAATTTTTCTCAACAAGAAAAAACGAAGAATTGACAACACTAGCAACGCTATTTCCACAACAGCCTTGTTTAGAGCTTGACTATTCTGAATTACAGCGGTTTAACCCAGAATTAGCGGATAATTTAGTTGCTTATCCGGATAAGTATATTCCAATTGCAGAGGACGCAATGCGTTCTCTTAATACTCACGCGTTGATTATCGCAAAAGAACTTTATTTGCCAAAATTACGACTTTTCAATTTGCCGGATGTTTACAGTGCTTCAGTGCAAAACCTCGGTGCAAGTCAACTTGATAAAATAATTAAGGTTGAAGGAACCGTAAGTTGGATTACTGACATTTATCCGAGAATGCAAACTGCATTGTGGGAATGCGTACATTGTTGGCAAATTACTACAACAACCCCGGATAAAACTGAGCCAATTAAGCCACCGACACAGTGTAAGTGTGGCCGCAATCATTTTAATTTACTTGAAGAAAAAAGTGAATTCGTTAACTTGCAACGTGCGCGTATACAAGAATTAGTTGAAAAGCTAAGGGGTAACTCGCCAACTTCGCACGTTGACTTGTGGCTAGAGACTGATTTAGTAAACAAGATATCGCCAGGGGAAAAACTAGTTTTAACTGGCGTTTTACGTTTGAAGCCAAACAAAGAAGGCAAAGGCAAGAGCAGCGTGTACAGCAAGTACATGGACGTAATTCACTTGCATAAAATGCAACAAGAGTTTGAAGAAATTGAAATTTCAAAAGAAGAAGAACAACGCATAAAGGAACTTGCAAGCAAAGCAGATGTGTTTGAAAAAATCAACAAGAGCATTGCTCCGAGCATTTATGGTTATAATGAATTAAAGCAAGCGGTTGCTCTTCAACTATTTGGCGGGACACCCAACAAAAGACTTCCCGACGGCCACACTATTAGAAACGACACGCACATTTTGCTAATAGGAGACCCTGGAATCGGAAAAAGTGCGATTTTACAATACATTGTACGCTTAGCACCTAAAGCCGTTTTCACAAGTGGAAAAGGAACCTCAGGAGTCGGTCTAACTGCATCAGCAGAAAAAGACGAGTTAACTGGCGGGTGGATTCTCAAGGCAGGTGCAATGGTACTTGCTTCAGGCGGAATGGTGCTAATGGACGAGTTTGACAAAATGTCCGACGACGACCGCAGTGCACTTCACGAAGCAATGGAACAGCAAAAAATCAGTATTGCAAAAGCCGGAATGGTAACAACTTTTCAAACCAAGGCAGCTATACTTGCAGCTGCAAATCCTAAATTTGGCCGTTTTGACCCAAACACACCGCCAGCATCGCAATTCGACATCCCAGCTACACTTATCAGTAGGTTTGATTTGATATTCGCTATTAGAGATATTTTAGACGAAGCACATGACCGCAAACTAGTTGAACACATTGTTCTTGGGCACACGCTTGGCGCATCAAAAGAAAAAGTACCAGTTGACAGCGAAATACTTGCCCCACTTGAACCTGAATTCCTGCGCAAGTATGTTGCATATGCCCGTCGAACAGTGTTTCCACAATTAACTCCAGAAGCAATTGACAAAATCAAAGAATTTTACATTGACTTACGCCAACTTGGCAAAAAGAGCAACACGTTTCCAATAACCGCCCGTCAAGTTGAAGGAGTTATTAGATTAGCAGAAGCAAGTGCAAAAGTCCGGCTATCGCAAAAAGTTGAACTTCAAGACGCTGAACGTGCAATTGGCCTTGTTTCTTTTGTCTTACATGACATTTTCATGGACAAAGAAACCGGCGTAATTGACTCAGACATAGTTAACATCGGCCAACCTAAAAGCAAAGTCGACAAGCTACGCACATTAATCAACGTCATCAACAGCCTCGAAAAACAATTCGACGTAGTGGAAGTTGACGACGTAGTAAAAGAATGCGCAGCAGTTAACATAGACGAACCATCTTGCCGAAAAATGATTGACGATTTAAAACGACAAGGCGACTTATACGAACCTCGGCCGGGCCAAGTTAAAACAGCAAGAAAGAAAGCAGACTGGTGAAAACCCATTTAGTCAAAATTCGGTTAAGCTAGTCAGCCGACTTACCCATTTTTATCTAGTCAGTGTTTACAATTGTATGGCGGTTTTGTCTTTTTGAAACAAGTAATTACAAAAACTTTTTTGATATTCGCATTTGTACAAATAGCTGCTTTGCTCCTTGGTACAAAGTTTATTGAACAGTCAGTTTCATTTGTACAAAACTCTGCCAGTACAGACAACTCATTCATTTTATTTGCAACAATAGTTGTATTTGCCGTTATTCTCCTAGTGGTGCTAAAGTACTATAAAGGCAAAATATTATTTCGCTTGCTGGAGTTACTAATGCAATTCACAGCAATTCAACTCCTTCTTGACTTATTTTTCGTATTTCCAATTCCAGAAATAGTGGCAATAATTGGAATTGCAATTAGGCTAAAGTGGCCTGAAACGCGGCAATACTTCTTAATCGCAACAGTGATTGTAGTTGGCGCATTACTTGGCTCTAGCTTGGATATTTTACCAGCAGCAATATTAGCAACTTTACTTGCAATTTACGACGTAGTTGCTGTTTTTTACACTAAGCACATGGTGACACTTGCAAAAAATTTAAACCAACGCGAAGCTGCATTTTCGTTAAAAATCACAGGTAACAAAGAAAAACTCGAACTCGGCACAGGCGATTTAGTTATTCCAGCGATGTTAATCGTAGCTGCTAATAAAATTGGAGTAAAAATATTCCTCTTTTCATTACCTGCAGCGTTTGGTTTAATTGGATCAATTTTAGGAATCGGGATACTGCTGTGGTTCCTTGAAAAACACCGAGGCTACTGGCCAGCACTGCCGCCAATAACCCTTGGAACATTACTCGGAATTGGAATTGCTATACTTCTTTAAAGACTGAACTGCTAACCGAAAAATCTCCAATGAAAAAAAATAGCCGACCTTTATTAATAACCAAGTGCCTAACTTCTTAGCTATGAGTAATTACAACTACGAAGCTTTACTGGACAATTTGTATGCAAAGTTGCCGAAAAAAAACACTTTTACAGGCGAGCGATTTGAATGCCCTATTGTTGAAGTATTAAATCAAGGCAGTAAAACAATTGTAAAAAATTTTGAAAACGCGTGTTCTAAATTACGCCGTAAGCCAGAAGAAGTTTCTAGATTTCTATTCAAGGAACTTGCAGTTCCAGGGGAATTACAACAAGGCGGGCGATTACTTTTACATGGAAAGTTTCGCGATAAGCAAGTAAACGAAAAATTAAATTTATACTGCAAAACACAAGTGCTTTGCTCTCAATGTGGCAAGCCAGACACTCACTTACAGTCAACTGGCGAGCGCCATGGCAAAGTTTTGAAATGTGAAGCATGTGGTGCGGTTAATCCAGTGCGTGAATAAAAAATATGACTTATAATGGACCAACAGGACAAACAGAAGCAAGAGTGCGCTTACCTAGAAAAGGCGAAGTTCTTGGCGTAGTTACGCAATTAATGGGCGGAGCACGCATGACAGTACAATGTGTTGACGGCAAAGAACGAATGTGCAGGGTGCCTGGCAAGATCAAAAAACACATTTGGGTAATCGAAGGAGACTACGTGCTAGTTGAACCATGGTCAATTGAACCAAACGAAAAAGCAGACATTGCTTACCGGTATACAAAATCGCAAGCAGATAACCTCAAGCGAATGGGAATAATCAAAACGTAGACTAATTATGGCTAGACGATTAGAAAAGCGCAAGCGCCCGAAGCGCGAGGACAAAATATTACACGGCGTAAACAAGATAGCCGGGCACGTGCTAGATGACAAAACTATTTACGTAATCAGTTTTTTGAAAAATGCTAAAGTAATTAGTGGTTTAGATTACCCGATTTCTGAAGGTAAAGAAGCGGTTGTGTTTAAAGCAAGGTCTCCGAATGG
>JAHFHN010000043.1 GCA_023246885.1 Microcaldota archaeon | reverse complement strand
GCATTAATTGTTACAAACGGCAAAGCAAGTGCAGCTCAACGCCAATCTCTACGCCAAACGCTACGCGAATACTTATCCCAAAAAATTGCCAAGCAAGACTTCGGCAAATTCATTCAAGAAGTACTGTATGGAAAAGTAAGTTCTGAACTAAACGGTGTCTTGAAGAAAATCTATCCAATTAAACGCGTTGAACTATACAAAACGCAATTAGTTGAAGTGTTCGACGTTGAAAACGTTGAAGAATCAGAACAAAACACTGGATCAACACAATCTGAAGCAACGCAAGCAGAAGAAACTCAAAATGAACCTGCAGCTGCGCAAGAAGAAAGTGAAATCCCAGCAGAAAACGCAGCTTAATGTTTTTTACTTTGTTTTAATTTTTTTGTTTTTTAAATATTCGCAACTAATTATCTTTACTTTTTAAAATGAGCGTAAATAATCTAAAATTACTTATTCGTTAGTTGCTTTAGTGTTTGCGTGACGTGTGGGTTTTTTAGCCATAATCCCACTTCGTCGTCTGGGTGAGTTTGTTCGTTTGTTAAAAAGAGTAATGCCTGGTCATCAGCTAATATGAATCGAGTTGGCAATGCTGTTTGACTGGTTGTGTGTGCTAGGGTCGTTACTTCTGGAGCCATTTTAGGTGATACTACGTGTATTTTTGCACCGCGTTGCTTTGCCTCTTGCAGTAATGTGCCGTGGGCTTTCATTTTTTGTTGTAACCCAGTTTGACTTGAGCTAATTACAATGTGTTGTTTTGCTTCGGCTAACATTGAAGCTAATTTAGAATTAATTGCATCTTTGCCTTTAAGTGTCCAGACGTTATCTTCAATCGCATAGCCTTCAACAAGCGAACCTGCTTTGATTTTTGTTTGCATTGCTTTGCTTAACTCATCAAAGTGAATGAATTGTTTGTCAAGCTCTGCGAGTTTTTGTTTTTTAAGTGTGTCAATGGCTTCTCTAATTGGCAGCGCAGAGTACTTAACTGGTCTGCCTGGTCGAAGCACTACGAATCCTTGATCCTGTAAGCTTGTTAAGACATCATATACTCTTGGTCTAGGTAATGCTGCGCGGTTGGCTAGTTCTCCGGCGGTACAGGTTGTAGATGCTGCTAGTGCGTAGTATGCCTTTGCTTCGTATTCGTTTAAGCCTAGGCTGCGTAAATGAGAAATTACATCGGTGTTCTTAGAGATAATTGGCATTGCACTCCCACTAGTATTAGTTTTGGAGGCTTTTAAACTATCTGCATCGGCGGTCATTAGCGGATCACTTTTTGTTTAGCATTAAATATATATTTTTTTTGCATTTTATTTTGCATCTTTCTTTTTTTGTTTTTCTTCTTTTCAATTTTCGTTTGTATTTGAGTATATTATCTTCTACCAACACAACTATATAAATGTATTCACTAGTAGTGAGTAACAAAACACAAGCTTTAAATACAAGTTATCACCAACTTGTAGTGACACATTATGAAATTGTTTGGATTTTTGGCAGCGCTTGTCGTATTGACTAGCTTCGTAGCTGGTCAGACGTTGTTCTCAGCGTCTAACCATGTTGACGTAACTAGCAATAGAGATGGGCAACTCACATTCTGGTTCACACCAAGTGAATCAGGCGACTATGCTATAAACACTGAAGGAAGCATCGCAACACGCGTTACTCCTTCGTTTGGAACCATGGACGCAGGCGCTGTCAAATCATTTACAGTTACCTTCTTACCTGTGCTATGTTCAAAAGGGCTATTTTACACAACTATTAATCTTGACACTGTCACAAGTGCGGGCATAAGCCAACGAACTTCGAAAACAGTTGAAGTGGATGTGCAACAGTCTATTGATTGCTTGCCAGTTGTTCAAAACAGTTTGCCACAAGATGTTCCAAGTCAAGCCAATGCTTTTGGTAGCACTTTATCGCTTGCAAGTCAATTTGATGCAAGTGATGTCAATCTTGTAATCTATGCTCCGGAAGGCCAAACTGACATTGCAAATGGTGAAACGCGCCAAATAAATTTGGATATAGTAAACCGTGGCGCTACAGGAGAATTTCTTTTATCTGCAATTGGAGCTGTCGAGCTAAATCCAATTTTGAATGATTATGCGTTTGTATTGCAAAGAGGAGAATCTAAGAGAGTTACGCTAACTGTTTCTCCGCGCGACTTGCAAGGGACCCAATGGGTTTCAATTCAAGCAACTAGAAGTGGACAAGTTGCTGCTGTTAAAGATATTTTCTTTGAAGTTGGCAAAACACATTCTGTTGAACTTGTAATGCCTCAAGTTGTAAATACAAAGAACTGTGGTATTGTCACAATTGCTGGAACAATCAAGAACCCTGGAAGTGCAGTTGAAACCCTAACGGTTTCGATTCCATCCTTGTTTGTCTCTTCAAACACCTTGACACTTGCTCCTCGTTCAGAGCAAAATTTCGTGCTTAATTTGGACTTGTCAAGCTTATCCGCACAAGATAGGGTAATTGACGTTGTTGCATCAAACCAATACGTCTCTACAAAGCAACCAGTGCAGTTCAATATTGCAGAATGTGATTCAACTGGGGTAGTTTCATACTCGGTTCAAGTTGATAACCCTTCAAACCAAACCCTTGTTGGCGTTTATGCAACTGTTGTAGATGTTCCAAACAACTGGAAGGTTTCAACATCTATGCCAATTGATATTCCTGCAAATTCTTCAAGGAATTTGACTGCTTCAATTCAGCCAGTGGGTGCAGTAACCAGTGAAATCGCTCCGACTCTTTTAGTTCGCGATGCGAATGGCAATGTGCTAAAAACACAAAAGCTATCTCCAGTTAAACCAAGTTCAACAACTGGTTTATTCTTAGCGGGCTTGCTGGACTTAAGTGGGTTAGAGTGGATTGGTGCAATTGTTTTCGTTGCATTGATAATCGCAATATTCTCAGCAAAAGCAACACTGCGAAGAAGCACTGCTTAATCTTTTTTCTAAATTTTTTGATATTTTAGCTTTAATTTTTTTCTTAATTCTGGCGTTGTTCTCCAAGTCTCTAAATCATAGATTCCTAAACGCGAGCGGGTTATTGGACTACTCTGAAAGTCCACTGGTTCTATCCCGTTTGCCCTTAACGTGCGATAAATATCATCTACTTCGCCTGGCTTGCGGTTAAAGTATAGTTCGACTTTTCGTTTTCCATAAGGGAATCTAATCTTCCGATAAAAAATAACGTGGTCTCCGTTTTTGTGCAAGTGTGCAGCAACTGGCTCTTCAACAACGACGTTTGGCATATTCAATCCCATTACAAAGCGAGCTAGCCGCGCTTCAGATAAGGGGGTTAATCTTGTTAATTGGCGGTTATCTCTAGCGCGTGTTTTTGCCATTAATAACAATTGACGTCTCACGATGCCAAATGGTTGTTTTTTAACTTCAATTATTGTGACGCGTTCGCGAATGTTTTTTACTGTTTTTAAATTATCTGGGTGAAAGTGTTCTGGAGTAAACTCATTGCCTGGAAACACAACTATTCTCGATCCGTTTGGCAAACGTTTAACCGCTAGTTTTTTCATTTAAATTTACCAGTTAAAGCTTTTTTCAATTGCTTTTTCTAACAATATTTTCAACACCATTGCTTCATCTTCGCTTATGGGTATTGCTATTGACGCAACTTGTCCTTTTTGATCTTGTGTTGACAGCTTAAAATAATACCCTGTTGCCATTTTTGAAAAACTTACTGTTGAGTTGCGTGTATCTGCAGAAACAGCGTATCCTCCTTTTGAAGGGTCGTGAAATAGTTCTGCGTTGGCGGCTTTGCCGCTTAATACAATTAGCAATTTAGCCATGTCAACTACTGCCATTTTGAAAGTTAGTTTGTCCGACCACCCAAATGCCTGTGGCCCAGTTTGCTTTGCAGCTTCAACAAAAACACTTTTCTTTTCTACATTAAAATCAAATTGAACTGCTGAACCTGTGCCTGTTTTGTTTGGCTTGTAAATTTTAAATTTATTTTCGAATTTATTTTCAAGTTTACTTTCGCTTTTAGCTACATTGTCCATTTTGCATCACCATTTCAATTGCAGTTGTAATTATTTGTTTTGCGTATTCTTTTGGAAAACGGCTTGAGGATGCCACGTCGTGGCCACCGCCTGTAAAGCCGCTTTTGCCATAAGTTTCTTTCAAAGCTTTAATCACAAAATGAGCAGAGAAGCCAAGGTCAGCTGCGCTTCTATTTGCGCGAAATGACAAGCTATCTCCGGTATAAACGAGGCTAGCTGTTGGGCCTTTTTCAGCGAAGTGAAATTGAAGCGCATTGTGCAATTTGCTTATGGATGGGTAGCTGTTCTTTTTTGCAATGCCAGTTACATCGCAAGTTACTAGTGTGTATTTGCCGGTGTATGTTTTTGCTTTGTGAATTGCTTTTTCTAATGCGCGTTGAGTTTTTAGCTTCTCTTCACGGTACAATTCACCAACTAGATGTTTGTCGCTAAGTGTTTTGTCGTAGAATTCCAGCGAATATGGGTCAATTGAACTTACTGCTAGGTAATCGATGACAACTCCTTCTGGGAAAAATGTGCTTTCGCGAAATGAGCTAGTGTCGGTTTGCATTGAATACCTGCAAAAGCGCAGAAATTCTGACTCTAATTCAGGGCAAATGCGTCTAGCGATTTCAAATGCAAGTAAACCCGTGTTATAACTAGATGGTTCAACTGCGTTTTTCAATTGAAATGGGGAGACGAAGTGGTCAATGCATGGTTCAATTGCTGGCGGGTGATGGTCAACTACCATTATTTCAAAGTTTTTTGCTGACCGACACAAGTTTTCCTTGCTTTCTTGGTTTGCCCCGTGGTCTAACAATACTAGGAGGCTACCTTCTGCTAATCCTTTGTCTTCCTCGCAATCTTTTTCACTGTAAACTGCGCTATACGATTCTTGTGTGCGAAGAAGAAGCGGCACTTTTTTGTCTTTAGCAAATTTTTCGAGGCATTTTTTCAAAATAATACCGGAGGAGATGCCATCGCCGTCTCCGTCATAGCGTATCTTAATTGTGCGCAACTCCAACACTGCTTTTGTAAGCGTAATAGCCGCATCGTTGAACAGTTCTTTCATTTCAATTAACAACGGCGCCTTGACGACTTCTTTAACTATTGCCGGTTGGAAAAAGAGGAATTGTTTTACTGATGTTTCGAGTTTTTTGTCGGTTTTTTGTTCTGCGGTTTCAACTCGAAAAGTATAGTTAGTGTATTTGCCAGTTAATTCGTATATTTTTTCTGGTTTTAACTCACATTCGCTTTTTATAACTATAAATTCCTGGCCATTACAGCCGTAGTATTTTTCAGGGTCAAAAACGTCTTTTTTAACTATGTATAGGGTGGTATTCATGGGGGCGTATAGCACCAACGCGGTTTATAAATTTTGAAGTAACTGTTAATTATCAATTATTTTAGCGAGGTTTTACTATTAAATGGATGCAATTATTGAAAACTACAGGCGAGGACGACACACTGAATACGGTGACCAGTTTATAGTCGTTGTTGATGCATGCGACTCAAGTGAAAAAGCAAAGGCATTTGTAGGCAAATCAGTTTCTTGGAAGACTCCTTCTGGCAAAGAGATCAAAGGCAAAGTAGCTTCTACTCATGGCAATAGCGGTAAACTCCGCGTTGTAATGGAAAAAGGGTTACCCGGCCAAGCAGTTGGTACCAAAATTGAAATCGCTTAAAAATATTCGAGCTTGCTTCTGAATATGGCAAAGCTACAGACGACGAAAATAACTGAAGGCGACTCCTGTTTTTCGGTTCCAAAACAAAGTTTTTCAGACCCACACCACTGTCCAGTTTTTTACAACCCAGAAATGCAGTTCAACCGCGATTTATCTACCATATTTCTAAAAACTTGTATTGAACACTGCAAAATAACAAAACCGCGATTATTCGATGGCTATACTGGCACCGGAATACGCGGGATCCGCTACTTAAAAGAAAGCGACATTGACACTGCCGTATTATGCGATGCTGGCGATGCTTCTATACCTTTTATTAAAAAAAATATTCTCCTTAACAAAGTTTCAAAACGCGCCGCTGTCATGCACATGGACGTAAACCAAGCGCTTTCTACTTCGCCATTATTTGATGTAATTGAAATGGATCCATTTGGTTCACCAATTCAAAACATAGACTCAGCTTTTCGCCGTGGCAAAAAGAAATTCATCTTATCACTTACTTTTACTGACCTAGCAAATTTATGCGGTGGCCACAAGGACGCGTGCAAGCGTTTTTATAATGCACAATCAATTAACTGTGCTTTTTGTCATGAGTTAGCAATGCGCATAATCATTGGCCACGTTGCCAATATCGCAAGTTTACACGAATTTGGCGTCACTCCCTTAGTTTCATGGTATCAAGGGCACTATGTTAAAACGTTTTTATTATGCGAAAGCGGTGCACTAAAAGCAGATGCAAATTTTGACAAACTCGGCTACGCTTGGCTATGCAAAAAATGTGGCAACAGAGGAACAAGTGTCGAGATGCTAAGCAAATGCGATTGTGGAGAAAAATTGAATGTTGCAGGCCCACTTTGGCTGGACAAATTTTCAAGCAAAGAAGTGCTAAAAAAAGCTGCTGTTAATCTGGCCGAACAAAAGTTTTATGCAGAGGCACAGCAAGCTAAACTAGTCAAATTTATGGGTTTACTATTTGAAGAAAGTGAAGCCCCTTTGTTCTATTCCCTTTCTGAACTTTGCTCGCAAGCTAAACTTCACGTTCCTAAACTAGTTGACTTCATGAATAAACTACAGTCAAACGGTTTTGAAGTAACTGCAACTCACTTTGCGCCTGGTTGCAGTT
>JAHFHN010000042.1 GCA_023246885.1 Microcaldota archaeon | reverse complement strand
AACCTGTTTTGAAAATAAGTGACTTGCAAGTTTTTTCAACTGAACCAGCTGCGCGTGAAGCGTCTAAAAAAGTTGAACTCCAACTACGCAAAGGTGAAATAATCGCAACATTTGGTTCAGACAAAAAGTATTATTTAATTACAAACGAATTGTATGCCCGAGTTGCTGCAAAAGTCTCTCCATTGTTAGGTGCTGAAAAAACCTTTGTTCAACTCGTAACTGAAAGTGGGTTGCCAATGCAACAGCTAGTGCCTGTAGTTGCAATTATGAAGGAGCGCGGAGAATTAATCGAAAAACGAAAAGGCTACTTCCTATTAGTTAAATAGTTCAAATAAATTCACTTAGTTAGCAACTAAAAACTAATTTTTACCTTAAGAGAAATTGTAGTATTAATTCAATTAGTATAACGCCAACGCACACTGCGACAATTGCCCGTGGGTCAATTTGAATAGATGATGTTGTCTCATCGTAGAAACGCATTAAGCCTGCGCTTGTTGAAGGAGTTTGTATTCTGTCTTGTGCCATTTTGTAAATCGCCTATGTATTACTTTAGAGGATTTGCATTTTTAACCCTTTTAGTTGCATGGCGCGGTCTAGTGGTTAATGTACGGGGTTTGTTTTGTTCATCAAATGGTTTAAAATTACTTGAGCACGAAATAACTAGCGTATAATAATGGTTGACAAACCTTCGGTTGTAAGGGACTTAACTCACATAGCAGTACTTGTCGTACTGTTGGTTGTCTTGCTAGTTGTTGTCACTAAATTCAAAGTAATTCACCCGACCGTTATCCCTGGCTGGCAAGGGGTTTACTGTACTTATATTGAGCAAAAGCACTCTGTTGTCGGGTTCGTCTACGGTGCTGATGGCGCTGGCGATCCAGAAGCACTCGTTACTTCACTTTCTAATAATCGACCTTCGTTGCGAACTGAACTAGTGCGACTTGAAGATATCAGCCCTAGTTTACTCTCACGGTACGAAGTAATAGTACTTGAAAAAGACAAGACAGTTTCATTTCGAGCTTTATCTGCTTTAGAAAAATACCTAAATAGCGGCGGAAGCCTAGTATGGACGAGCGATGCATTGTCACACCAGACGCTTGACCCGCGAGACTTAGAAGAAGCAAGACAAATTAACCAAACGAAACCCAATTGGTTCAACGAAACTGGCAAGGACTATTATGCTTGGTTCCAAGAAGCTTACGGTACACAACAAGGCTTCGGCGAATTTGGCAATAAGTTTTTAGGCGGTTATATTGGAAGTAAACCAGCAACTTCCTCTACATTGCTCACTCCTGTTATACGTGACCACTTGTTGCTTTCTGGAATAAACGTAATTCCCGTAGCGCAGGCGAGTGTATTATCTGTTGTTAATCAAAATGATGACTTAAACTTACTTGCAAATATTCAATACGGTCAAGAAACGTTTCCTGCAATTCTAGAAAAGAAATACGTTGGCAGAATCTTGTACTTTGCATTTCCACTAGAAGCGCTTAACAGCAAATCTTTTCTAGACAACTTATTCGACTACCTCGTAACCTGCTGAAACCATAAGATATGGCTTTAAAAGGCTAAAGCGGTGTGGTTCGAGAACAATGTATTTAAATGCTGAAAACGCAAGAATATCTATAATAGTATAATAGAATTTTAGATAGTAAATTCTAACCTGGTGATTATGTGAAGAGAAGAGGCCAATACGCTCCCCAAGCATCTGGATTCCACGCTGAAAGCGCAATTCCATTAATTTTAATTGCAATTCTAGCAGTTTTTCTAGCTGCAAAGTTTAACATAATTGACGCAAGTCAAATCCCTGTTTTAAATCAAATCGTTCCATCTAAAGACATTCGAGTTGGAGTATTCGGCCAACCTTCTGATGAACTAAAAGCTTTAATTGGTTCTTCAGCATTTCAAGGCGCAGGTGGAATAGCAGTTCGTCCAATTTACGAACAAAAGCTAGATGACCGGGCGCAGTTCTTAACTCGCCAAGTAGACGTGATCATCTTGGCAGGGGAACCTTATTGTGAAAGGGAATTCCGTAAAGCTGTTACTGACCGTGTAAAAAGCGGTGCTTCTTTAATTGTAATTGGCGACGCGTGTACTCGCGTGCGCGACGATAACACTGTATTAGGTTGGGGGATTGGAGTTGGATTGCTAAACACAATCATGCCAGTTGAAATAGGTGGATTAACTCCGCGCCGGGAACCAATTCGCACTTACTTTGCAACTGGACAAATCCGTATAATTAACCCAGACCACCCAATTTTTGGTAGTGGACAAAAAGACTTTGCATTTGCTGGTGATGTAGTTGACGTTACACCAACAAGCAATTCTGAAGTGTTAGCACAAGTTGATACTGGTCCAGGGCAACGCAATTTATACGCGATTGTAGAAGCCAAGTCATTCCCATCTGGAAAAGTAATTTACTTCGCTTTTGACCCTGCAGCTGCACAAGCACCTAACTTGTTCAAAAACGTGTTGCTTTACTTAACATCAAGACGCGGCTAAAAAGAGCATAACTCGCGTTTTTTTTTATTTTTGTTTTTTTCTATTTTTTCTTTATTTGGCGTTTTTTTGTTTTTTCCTATAAAGCCTAGTTACTTAATCGAAGTCAAAAATCAGTCAATTAAAACAAATAGGTGATTTCAAGAAACATGACGGAATTTACCGAAGCTCCAACTCAACCGCGACAACGGCATGACACAAACGACAATACTATTTATATTGGGAAAAAAAGCGTTATGAATTATGTAATCGCAGTTGTCACGCAATTTAACAATGGCGCAACTAGTGTAAAAGCCAAAGCGCGCGGTAGAACAATAAGTGCATTAGTAGATGTAACTCAAATTGTAAAGAACCGCTTTATCCCAACTCTCAAAACCGAAGACGTCGTTTTGTCAACAGAAGAGTTAAAGTCAGAAGACGGTAGAATGACAAAAGTCTCGTCAATGGAAGTAACGATGACGAAGTAACTGCTGCGCTTTTTTCTTCTTATTTTTTCTTGTTTTCTTTTTCTTCTTTTTTCATTTTTTCCTGTTTTTGTGCTTCTTCATTTAAATCAATTAAAAGCAAGTCAAGCTCTTCTTGCGACATCCCGTGACCTACTGTGCCTTCTTCAAGTGTTTCTATTTCCGCGCCGCCGCAGTCAAAACAATGTAATCCATAAGCCATTAAGATCGGTACACTAGTAGGATAATTCAACACAACTTCAGAAACAGTCATGTCTCCGGTAATTAGCTCTTTTTTTGCTGCCATATAACTTTTATTCGAGTTAAAAGCTTATAATAACTAACAGTTTACTGTGAATTTTCTATGCAACTAACCGACTCTCAATTTGTATGCCAAGGTAAAGTTATTGGCAGTGCAAATGCAAAGCTGCGCAAAACCAGCGTAGCAATTGTAGGCGTTGGAGGAACAGGCAGTAATGCCGCGTTGCTATTAGCACAACTGGGCACTAAACAAGTCACGCTAATTGACCCAGATGTAATTGAAACCTCTAACCTCGGCCGACAACCATTATTTACAAAAAGTGATATTGGCAAATTCAAGGCCGAAACCGCTGTTCAAAAACTAAAACAACACAAAAACACTCTTTTTATTCCAACTGTTAACTTGCTAACTGAAAAAAATGCAGCTAAGCTAATTGCGAATGCTGACATTGTGCTTGACTGCACTGACAACTACGCAGCTCGCAAGGCGATTAACTCTTTTTGTTTACGTAAAAAAATTCCGTGGATTTATTGTGGCGCCATTCGCGACAAAATTATGGTGTCAACAATTATTCCCAGCAAAACCCCGTGTTTTAATTGTTTTGCTATTAAACCCACTTGCGAAGTGAGTTGCTGCGAAGAGGGAATCATTCCAACTGCGACTTCAATTGCTGCAGGTATACAAGTGCAAGAGTTTGTTAATCTATTGGGCGGAAAGCCAAAATTAGCCGGTAAAATGCTGCACATGAACTTGTCAACATTGACATTTAGCATTTTTTCACTTGAAAAAAAGTGTAAGGATTGTAAAAACCGCGTGAAATAATTTGTGCCATTGACTCCTTTTCATTGGTCAGTTGTCCTTTTTGGCTTCATTCTTTTCGACGTGCTATACTTGCCAGCTTTGATAATTTCAAGCGTGTTAATGGACCTCGAACCGTTTTATTACATGTTTATCGCTCCACGGCCAGACGGCGTACTTCACGGTTTTTTTCACACTTACATCGGTGTAACCTTAATAGCGATAGTTGTTGCTTTGCTTTTGATAAAATTCAGAAAGCCAATTGACCAATTAGCTGCAGTGTTCAAAGTTTCGCAACCCAAAGTTTCAAACAAATGGATAATCGCTTCTTCCTTGCTAGCTGCTTGGTCACACGTTTTGCTAGACTCCTTCATGCACGCAGACTTACAGCCATTTTGGCCAGCCACAACTGCAAACCCGTTTCTACGCCTATTGTCAATAAACGATATTTACTTATTCACCGGAATCGGATTACTAGTGACGTTTGCGCTGTGGGTAATTCATTTAGTAAAGCAAAAATAAGGAGAAAGAGTGGGCTTACCCGGAATCGAACCGGGGATCTTTCCCACGTCAAGGGAACATCTTACCACTCGACTATAAGCCCACAAAAAGCAGTTTCTCTATTGTTTTTAGTGATTTCGATATTTTTCAAGGTATGCTTTTAAAGAAAAATGGACTCACCGGGAATCGAACCCGGAGTCTCCCCCACGCCAAAGGGGCGTATTACCATTCTACTACGAGCCCATTATAGTAGAATTAGTTGTACTAGTAATAAATTATAAAACCTCCGTGAATTTCTTCTATGCCATTCACTCTGCTTTACTCTGCCTATAATTCTGTAATGCGTGGTTCAGAGCAATCAACAAGGTTAAATTTCTCGTTTCCTTTATTTTTCAATGATCTTAAAGCCCAGTAATTTGCGTGAAATGGCTCAGATGTTGCGTGAAGTTCCAGCGAAAAAGCGCAAGGTAATTGTACTAGTAGGAAGGCACCCGAACGAGGGAACTATTAACATTGCGCAGCGCCATCATAGTGATTGGGAAAAGCACGGTGCGGTTGTAGTTAGAATTCCAGGTAGGTGGACGCCTCACGCGATTTGGCAAAATGCAGCTAGGGGTAAAGAGACTATTATGCGCGCTTCGAGAAATGAGGTCAAACCTTCGGATAAGGATGTGATCTCGTTTTTACTGCGGCGTGGATTTAAGGTTCCAGTTGTAAATTTCCACTCGACGTCTCTCGGATATCCGGGGGCTCATACCTCCAAATGTTTAGTTCATTATTTATTGTCTATTAAGTCGCGAATACATGCACACCCGCTATTCGCACATGCTATTTCTGGATCCCAAAAAACCGAGGTACTTGCCGAGTTTCTTTACCTAGGTAAACCAGTTGCTAATAAACGCTTAAGGAGTTTTGTACAACAATATTCGAATAGAGAGGCTGGATCGGGAATGCATCCAAGCTATTTAGGGAACTCAAGAATTACGCGTGAAGCGCTTTCACTATTTTCTAAAGAAGGCGCGCATGGATTTGAAGAAGTTTTGGCGCATTTAGCTAAAACTCAATTAAAACAACGAGCGGTTTACACAAACTTGTGGTGATCTCATTCACTTTTAATGGCTTGCGCTAAATCTTCGAATTGTTATTTTGGTTTGCTTAAGCGGGCGAGACGAATACTACTGTGTCTCCGCGTAGTAATACTACTCCGAGTTTGCGTTTTAGTTCGCCGTTTTTAAGTTCTTCGCCGTTTTCAATGACGAGGTTCATGTGTACGTCGAAGCTTGCTAGTTCGCCTCGTACTTCGGTTTCGCCTTTGAGTTTAATCAATACGTTTTTGTTCAACGCGTTGTTAAGCACGTCAAATGGTCTCTTCTGATTGTTTTCTGCCATGTTTTTTAAATCACCTAAAAAATCAATTCAATTTATGGTCTTTTGAAAATAGTTGCGATTGATTCAAATATCTTTCTCGCTATACCTTTTTTAACTTTTGTAACTACTTTGCCATCGAGTAGAAAAGCAGCTGCTTGGCTTATTCCGATGGCAAAATTGCTTTCTGGAAACTTAACAAATGCAGGAGACTGCGTAGAAGAAGCTTTTTTTGCATGGCTATCAAATGGAATTGATGCGATGACTCGTGTTGCCATTAGTTTTTCTAGTTCGCCATTGCGGATTTCGCTTTTTTCATTCATGTGCATGTTTATGATTAATCCGCTTAGTTTAACGTTGTTTTTTTCAGCTAGTGCTTTAACTTTCAACGCATCTGCAAGTGAAGTTGGTTCTGGATTAAGTACGAGAATACATTCATCTGCTGCGGTTAATGCTGCCATGGCGTCTTTTTCCAATCCAGGTGCACAGTCTATAATTATGTAATCATTGCTTGGCCTTAATTCGTTGACAATGTGTTTAAACTTGTCGTAGTCAAGTCTCTTTATTCGCTCTAGTGATAAACCAGCTGGAACGATTTTAACTCCTTTTGGCCCTTCGTAAACTGCTTCTTCAATTTGTGCTTCTCCCATTAGTACGTTGTGAATTGTAATTGGGCTGCGTTTTAGCCCCATCATTATTCCTGTGCTTGCCATTGTAACGTCGCCGTCGACAACTGTAACATCTTTTCCATTAGCTGCTAGTGCGATGCCGAGGTTTGTTGCTATGGAGGTTTTGCCAGTTCCGCCTTTTCCGCTTGCAATTGCAATTACTCTAGTTGCCATAATCGTTTTTTTCTCTGTTTTGTTTTACGTTTTTTTACTATATTAAAGATCTGCTAGTGAACTTAATCCGTATTTTTTTAAAATTTCTTCTTTTGACTCTTCTTGCGCTATTGGCAATAGCGCA
>JAHFHN010000041.1 GCA_023246885.1 Microcaldota archaeon | reverse complement strand
AGTGTTGATTTGTTTAGCAAAGTCAAGCGGAACTGCATCAGTTAAATTTGCAGCCATAGTGAGCGAAGCGTGGTTGATTTTTACTGTTTTGCCGAGTTTAACCAATTCCACTTGATAGCCATTGGCTTCAAAAGAGTCTCCTTCAGATGAAAATGACTCTTCGACGTTCGTGCCGTTTATTGTGCCGTTTAAGTCAAGTGAAGGAAAAAACAAATCATATTCGGTTGCAACCAAGGCTAAATCTTCAAAAACAATACCGCACGAATCGCCAACAACATAAGAATTTACAGATGCAAAAGTCCGCTTTTCAATTTCCGTCAGCTCATAGTCGTAAGTGCAAATTCCTGGCGAAACGAATGCAAAAACAACCTTACCGCTGTGGGTTATCTTTAATTTATACCAATTTACCTCGGTTTTACTATCTTGCGGAATCTCTGCACTAAACACAATTTGCTGCGTGGGTGAAGACACTCGTACGGGTTGTTGTACTGCGTTGTTTAAGTCAAAACTATTTGTAGAGTAGCTATTTATGCTACCCTTTGGCGACAGTACAATCTGCGGAAAGTTTTTTGCGTTGCCTCCAGATAGGTTCAACTTGTTATATATGTTTAGATGCGCATCACTGAATAATTCAACTAGATTAGCTGCATATACGTCTAATTTCTTTTTAACTTCTAAATATTTTGGTGGGGCGACGTTGTTTACATCACTTTCATTTAGTTTAACAATTCTCACGTTTTTGTTCTCCCTAGCAGCAACTCCTACATAGTCTTTCAAATTTTTGAAAAACTCTGGCGTCGGTTCACCTGCAAGAGGGCTTATTACAACTAGCAAGTCAGTTTTGCATGGCATATGTACACGTAGTCTAACTTGTTTTTCGCTGTTCACCTGCGAGGGGTTAAGCGCATTGAAAGACAACAGGTAGTTGCCTCCACATTCTTGCGAAAAAGGATTTAATTCCAAAACCAAGTTATTGCCATTAATTTCAGCAGTTAAAGTTGGCTTGTCATCTAAGCCCAATGGCAATTCTTCAACTCTGTTGTCATCGAGGTTTATTTTGCTTATAGATACATTACGCAACAACATGGTTTCTCCAAACGAAGGAAGTAACTGCACTACACCTGTCTGGCTGGTCGAATCTAAACGCACTTCTTTTTCGCCCAATTCATTTGTGTAAAATAACCCATTGAAATCCAGCGTAAAGGATTGTTTGAAGTCAGAATGAGGAGTAAAGTGATCTGAATGAACTGGTTCCGCATATGCTGCGCTTGTAAAAAAAAGTAAAACAAACAACACTATTTTCATAGAAAATATAAGAGCGCAAATGTTATTAATTAACTAATTTACCGCGTGCAAAATTAGGAGAACCGCCGCCTTTTGCTCCAACTTCTTTTAGCAGTTCTAAAGCGTTTTGGCCGCTTGTTTCATTGCATGCAATTGTAACAAATTTATCATTGTTGGAAATAATTGCAACAAAGCCACTCGCTTTACCAATTGAATCTGCAATTTTTTCAACTAAATTTGCAGGCATATCTAGTTGCAGTTGAACGAGTTTATCTTCACTGTGCGCAAGGACTTGTTCGGTTGCAATACTAGTAGCTAGTTGTTCACGTATTTTGTCAAGTTCTTTTTTTTGTTCTTTCCATTCGTCGAAAAACTTTTGGCTTGTTGCAGGCAAATCATGTCGAGGAGAAGATAGTATATCCGCGGATTTTTGCAAGAGGTTTTCTTGTTCTTGCAAGTAACTCAAAGCAGACAAAGCGGCACAGTAGCGAAAACGGATTACTCCATCTTGGATTTGTTCAACCGCTTTAATCTTGAAAAAACCTAAATCGCGAGTGTTGTGACAGTGTGTCCCGCCGCAAGCTTCTGTGTCAACTTCGGGGATTTTGATTATACGTAATACTTCTGCAACTGCACCACTACCCTGGTACACGCGCATTCCATATTGTTCTTCAGCTTCTTTGCGCGGCATATTGCTTACGCTTATTGGAATTTGTTTTTGAATTGCATTATTGATTATTTTTTCTAATGCATGGATTTGTTCAATTGATGGTCTTTCATAGTGAGTTATGTCAAGGTGCGCTTCGTCCACATCTTTTCTGCTTCCCACTTGCCAAACGTGTGGCCCGAAATAAGCGCGGCATGTTCCAAGCAACATATGAGTTGCAGAATGGTGGCGCATAATGGCTCGCCTGCGGAGTTCATCTAATTGCATGACCGCAGTTTGCCCATGTTTTAACTCACTGAATTTCTGTTCTTCGTCTTTTTTGACAAAATGGAGGATGACTTTGCCTTGCTTGTGCACTTCTTCTACGTTAAATGAATGGTTGCCGACTTTTATTATTCCTTTGTCATTCATTTGTCCCCCGCCTTCGGGGTAGAAAATGGTTTGGTCAAATATCAATGCATTTTTATGCCAGCCAAGGAGCTTTGCAGTTAAAACAACTAAATCAACATCTTCATAGTAAAGCGATTTTGTTGGTGGAATTGCAGATGCGTCTAAATCTGGAAGAAATATTTTTTTACCAGTTACGCTTTCTGCGCGTTCTTTTTGCATTACGCGTTGCTTTGTTAACTCGGAATAAAAATGAGTTGGCACGCTTACCGGGACATTGGCTTGTTTAGCCGCGTCTTCTAGTGTTTCTGGAGTTATGCCGTGGCTCTCGTAAAGTGTGATCATTTGTTTAACGGAAATTTCTGGTGTTTTGCGAATTGTTTCACTTGCTATTCGTTTTCCTTTTTCTCTTGATTCAGCGTATTTGCGCCGTTCTGCGTCCAGTATTTTTTCAACTGTTTCAAGATTTGCGCTTAATTCTGGAAAAACTTCATGTAAATCTTCTGCATGCATTACACATAAGTCAAATAGTGAAAAGTCAAAATTGTATTTTTCAATAAATGAAAAAGCTCTGCGCGCTAATACGCGTAAGTTATAGCCGCCGCCTACATTAGATGGGAGTGCGCCGTCGCTTAATGCAAACAAGAGTGAACGCGAGTGATCTGCAATTGCGTATAATCCTTGTAAGGGCGCAATCCCTTTTTCTAAATCTTGTAGCGAGAGGCCAAGTGCATTTGCTATTTTCTTCTTTTCGCCGGCAAAATCAATCATGCTGTCAACATCCAGTGAAGCAGATAGTGAAGAGTACGCAGTCATTATTTCTGGTGCCAAGTCTATTGTCGAGCGTTGTTTCATGTATTCAACTTCGCGTGGAAAAACTGAGTCGTATGCAGATTGTGTACCGTTGTAGTACCATAGTAAGCGTTCAAAACCCCAGCCAACGTCGATTACTTTCATGTCTAGTTCTGTAAAACCATTGCCAGTTGCGTCTTGCCTGTATTGCATGAATACGCTATTTACTAATTCGCACCCGTTTGCAAATGACTCTATGCAAGGGCCAAAAGCAGAGAAGTCAGGCATATTCCACACGTCTTCACCGTACGTAATTTCTTGTGGCGAAATGCCTAGCACTTCAGTTAAGTATTTGAAATTGTATTCAATGCACTTGTCTTTCCAATAGCCTTCTTTTGGATAGTTGAACGAATGTTGGCCAGCCATCATAAAGCAAGTGAAATGCCTACCGGTGATTCCTACATTAGCAATGTCTGGAAATCGAAGGCACATTTGCGGCACAAACAACGGGTTAGACGGGTATTCAAAAACGACTTTGCCGGCTTCAAGCCGCTGGAAGTCAACTATACTTGCTATTGTAAACGGTAAATCGTCACGCCATCGGGATAAAACTGGGTAACGGTCAATTACTTCGTGGCCGTTTTTCTTCCAGAAATCTGCAGTTTTCTTCCAAAAACCAGCGTAAGTTTCAGTGCGTGGTGTTTTGCGAAAGAAAGTGTATTTTTCGTGGCTTGAATCCCCACACGTTTCTTTATCTCCAGCAGTCCAGAATCCTTTACCACAAATAGTGCAAACTTTTCGCAGGAAACCCTCTTGGTCAAATAATGGGACTGAGTAAAACTCATTGTAATTCGCAGAAAATTGCTTTTGTAAAGAATCTTTTGTCAACATATAAAAAAATCACAGCTATTAGCTAGCGCTTAAATAATACCGAGGGAATAGAAGTTTTTAATTCAATAACCTTTGCGGCATTAGAACTGCAAAAGTAATCACAATAAGAAATAGAAATGGGAACTCAACTAAATCAGAAGCGCACTTTTTGACCTATCTTGGTCTCCGGCTTTGCTCTGCTTCTCTTAATCCGTCAGATAACCGTTTTCTAGCCTCTACATGCTTTCTCGCTAATCTCGTCATTTTGACGTAGTCTGGATTAGTACGTTGATCAGGGCCCGCTCTACTTTCGAGGTGTTCAACCATTTCTTCAACTAAATCAGCAGTCTCCTTCTGAGCTTGGTTATGCGCGTCAAGTTTAGCTTTCAAAACTTCAATTTCGCTTTGCGCATCCGCTAACTTACTTTCATTATCTTGCGTGGTCGCTAACTTACTTGCATAGGTATTTGCATTACGCAGTTCATGCGCAAGCTCATGATGCAAATCTACATTTTTAGCAAGAGAAGCAGCAAGTGCAGCTGCGCCTAGGACAGTTAAAAGCGTTCTAGCACGCGGAGAAACCATATAAATCAATTTAGGGGGAAAGCAAATATAAAGATTTGTTTAAGCTACAGCGCGTTTTCTATATCTCACTAGTGGCAGTGCAATTTGAGAAAAAAATAGTAGTGGCGGCGGGAGCTGTACCCTGCCTTCAGTTAACCATTTTACAACGCGGCGTTATTTACCGGCGTTTTGCTTCCCTTGTTAGAGATGCATGGCAACAGCATTTGACTAAGCGGTGAAATTCACCTTGCTCTTGACTCCTTGTGGATTCTCGCGGTTGAAGCCGTTTCATCCCTATTGAAATCGCAATGTCGTTTTTGGTCATTCTAGCGATTTCAGGGTATCGTTTCTGTTCCCCAGCCACTCGCCTTAAACGAGTTGTACGGATTGTCTTTACAGACTATCAAGAGGGCAGAAGTTCCTCCGAAACACAACTATACTTTTGAAGGTAAAAGTTGTGACACGGTAAGCTGTTTCACTTCCCCGCCACTTCAAGAAATAGGCAAAACGCCACTTAAAATGGTTGTGGGCTTTTAAACCGGAAAAGCATTAGAAAATGTATGGGATTAAAGTTGCTAAAACTAGAAGAGATGCCAAGGCAAACGTTGAAACGCGGGCACATAGTTGGAAGTTTAAAGTTAAGAGAGGTACCAGATTCAGTTAGAGCTGAAATGTTTAAACTTTGGCATTCCAGGCGTTTGCGGCGCATTGATGCAGTACTTACTGGAACCGCAAGTGCAATGGCTCGAAATCCAGAGCGATTTCAAGACGCAGTCCCATTAGCACTTTTTGCGGGAATCTTATTTGTACATGCAAATTCTAAGGTTAGAAGGCAAACTATGGAAGTGGCAAGGGACGCGAACCGTTTTCGAAATAATAAACAATTTAAGGGATTCATACAAAAGGGCGCTACGCATGTTTTTATGACTGCAAATGGCACGCTAAAATTTGTCAAGGCACCCGAACATGAGGGTAAAGCTTTTCGGCCAATTATTGGACGCTTACGCGCACCTTTAACTGCGGGTAAAAAGTAGTTTTGCTTCTCCGTTTTTCACTTTTGCAATTTCCGTGATTTTTCGAACTTCTTTTCCGGTTTTTTTGTCGTCGATTCTTTTTTGTATTACTATTAATCCAATTGAGTCTAGGTCTGCTTTTTTGAATCCGAGTAAACGTAGTCTACGCAATGCTTCTTTTGCACTACTTGCATGAAAAGTTGAATAACAAGTTTTTCCGCCACCGGATAGTAATGCATTTGCAAATGCTTTTACTTCAAACTCGCTTCGCACTTCGCTTACAACTAACCTATCTGGCCGCATGCGTAGTGACTCGTAAATAAGTTGCGAGTGTGAAGTGTTTTTGTCAGCTAACAAACGAACTTTGTTATCATGCGCCGGGAGAGTGATTTCTGACACGTCTTCGACAAAGACAAACCGATCATTAACGGGCAACGTAGCAAGTAGCGCATTAAGGGTAGTTGTTTTACCACTACCGGTGTTTCCACAAACTAAAATTGGATTACTGGCAACGCTTTTGACAAGAAATGTAGAAGCTGTGTTTGAAATGAGGCCACTTTGGATCAATCTTTTCATTGTATAGGGCACTTGTGGGAATTTTCGGATTGTTATTGAAACAACTGGCGAAACTGGAGGGGAAACCACGTGGATGCGTGTGCCATTTGATAGAAAAGCGTTTAGAACTGGCTCGTCACGCGTTAATCTGCGGCCGCAACTGGCCGCCAGTTTATTAGCAACGTGAGATAAGTAGGCTGGCGACGTGATTTCTAATTGCGTGTCAACCCAGCCATTGCGTTTTTCGTAAATGCGTACAATTCCAAGCGAAGCGGATATTTCTTCTGCGTCACTTTCAAGCAAAACTGACAGTGGACCGACTCCAGACAAAACAGAATCGCATATAAAAAGTATTTTGTCAAAAGTTTTTTGAGGCATTAATGTCAATTGTGACTCGCATTTTTTGAGTAGAAGTTGGCCAAGCGGTTTATTCGAGAAAAAGAATTGCTTTACTAAGTCAACGCAAATCCCCCGTTCTTCTGCGGTTAAAGAGAATTTAGCAAGCTGGCTTGTTTTGTTTGGTTTGCCGATTATTCGCCAGCCAAAGAGGGTTTCACTTATTTCATTGTCCACGTTAATTTATCCCCTTTTTTAATAGCAAATTTCGAAATTGAACCAAGGGGCAACTCTAAAAGGAAAAACGCGTTTTCTTTAACTGTAACGAATTTCTTTGGAAGCACAGTTGATGTTTTTATAACGATTTTAT
>JAHFHN010000040.1 GCA_023246885.1 Microcaldota archaeon | reverse complement strand
TTTGGAATAATCTTGTTTCTAGGTTTCCTTGCATCTGTATTTTTCAAGAAAACCCGTGTTCCAGACATTCTTGTGCTCATACTATTTGGTTTACTAATTGGGCCAGTTTTCAGCGTTGTAAACGCAAATCCACTTCAATCACTAATTCCATTTTTCGCTGCGCTGGCGTTGATGATAATTTTATTTTCCGTTGGCTTACTTTTCAATTTTTATAAAGTAATATCCGAGCTTCCTAGTACAAGTGCTTTTACTTTTTTCGCGTATTTTCTCACATCTGCTTTAATCACCCTAGTTGCATTTTTTGTTTTTCGCTGGGATTTATTTTCAAGTTTGTTTCTTGGTTTTATTTTAAGCGATACGTGTCCAACTATTGTTAATGCTTTGCTGCCTAGGGTGAACGCGAGTGAAAATGTCAAAATTTCAATTAGTCTTGAAGCTACTATCAGCGGTGCGCTTGGTACGGTTCTAGCGATTTCTTTGCTTCAGTTTCAAACTGCAGAGTCGCTCAACTTAACTCAAGCGCTTAGCACGTTTGCCTCTGCTTTTTCAATTGCAATTGTGCTTGGTATTTTGACGGGTATTGCTTGGCTAACTGCTTTGCGTAGTTTGGGAGATATTAAGCAATTTTCTTATTTGCTTACTATTGCCTCAGTTGCCTTGCTCTATGGTGTTGTTGAGTTGATTGGTGGAAACGGTGCGATTTCAGCGTTTATATTTGGAATGGTGCTTGGAAATGCCGGCGAAGTTTTCAAATTGCTTAAACTCAAGAGCTCATTTACCATTGATAAAACTATTTACTTATTTCAAAACGAGGTTACTTTCATTGTACGTACCTTTTTCTTTGTGTATATTGGGCTAGTTTTTCACTTGTCAAGTTCACTTAACGTTTACTTACTTGCCTTTGCTTCGCTTGTTTGTATATTAGTTGCGCGAGAAATTGCCATTCGAGTCTTCAAACTAGAAAAGTCAAATGCAAGACCGCTTCTTGAGTTTTTCATTCCAACTGGACTTGCGGCGGTTGTCCTTTCTCTTCTACCTGCAAGTAAAGGAATAGTTATTCCGGGAATTACTGACATCGTTCTGTTGATAATTTTAGCTACAAACGTCATAACCGCACTGGCGATTTACTGGCATGGAAAAGATATCCGCCAGCCTAAGCATAACTCGCCGCGGGTTATTAGCAAGTCTTGAAGTTCAACGCAAGCGAGTTTACGCAGTACCGTTTTCCAGTTGGCTGTGGGCCATCGTCGAACACGTGACCTAAATGCCCACCGCATTTTTTGCAATAAATTTCTATTCTCGTCATTCCGTTACTGTAGTCAGTTCTTGTTGCTATGTTTTTGTTTAATTGTTCAAAAAAACTTGGCCAACCGCAACCAGAGTCAAATTTAGTTTGCGAAGAAAATAATTCTGCGTTGCACCCGGCGCACGTGTAAACTCCTTTTTCTTTATTGTATAAATATTTTCCAGTAAAAGGCAATTCCGTGCTTTTTTTGCGTAGCACTTGAAATTGATCCGCATTAAGTCGTTTTTTCCATTCTTCTTCTGTTTTTTGGATTCCTTTTTTCATTCAATTAAATCGCCATTCCAGCCGTATACTGGTACCCCTTTTTTTCTAGCGGTTGCAATTGCAAGTTCAAGCCAAGGCACTTTTACTTCAATTCCTTCACTAGACTCTTTTGAATGTATAGTTAGCGGGCGTCTAGTGGTTCTAGCTATTGTTTTGCGTAAGTGTGCAAGTAGCTCTGCATCAGTTTTTTGGTGAAAATCTTTTTGAGTTAGCTTGCCAATTTTTCTGCTTGTAAGAAATGCTTTTACGGATTTGCTTCTAATTGGCTCAAAAGTAGGCATAGCGTGTTCTGGGCGATAATGTAATTTAAGTGCTAATATGCGATATGGTGGGATTGATTTGTAAGTTTGTATGCGCGCTTGCAGAAATGCAGGAGTGCCCACATGGCGTGCTTCAGGTGGGATTGCTTCTCTTTCGTCAACAACCCATTTTGTTTTTGGAAGTTTAACTACAACTAAATTAAACGGTATTGGCGGGGCGGTGTGCGCAACTTCCGATTCTTCTACGTGGTAAAAATTTGAATGGTCTCTACCTTTGCGGCTAGTTGAACGTCCACGCGCATCTAGTGCGGTTGGGGTCAAGAATCCTTCGTGCAAAATAAGCGCTAAATGTTCTTGACTCGCGTGGTGATCCGCTATAGTTGCATTTGATTCTTTATTTGCTCTTATTAAATGTGTATAAGTAGGCGGTAAAGCATTTGTTCTTGTTGTGCCCCTGGGTTTTTCAATTCTTGAAGGCACTAAATCGTGTTCTGTTTTATGCACGTTAACCACGTAATTTGCCTTGCGCTTTCAATTCCTTGTATTTTTTCTTGGCAGCAAGTAACATTGATACGGTTGTGAATAGCGCTAAGTCTGGCCACCGGCCGGTTAAATGCCTCTGTTCTACGGTCCTAGTTACTGGATCTGGAACATGTACAGCGTTTAGTGTATTGTTGATAAATGCCGGGTGACTTTTACTAAAGAGCCTGAATGCGTTTCCGCGAATAGTTGGCGCCTTTGTTTCAACCATATCTTCATGTGCTTTTGCTGGGTTTGTTTTGCCCGCTATTTTTTTAATAGCATCCCAGGCGTCTTTTGCTCCTACTTGCCTAATTGCTTTTTCTGGAACGTGCACTAATTCCACAGCTATGTTGTGATCCCGTGCCCCCGTTGATGAATAAGCTTTAAGTAATTTAGCCTCTATATCTGGAATTTCGCTTCGCAGTTTACGCATTACTTGGTTATAATTATGCTTCACCATGCTTGGCGTAAATCGCCTTGGTTTTATGTGAAGTGAAGTTATGCCATAGTGGCTGTATACTTCTTCTACTGCTGGTCGTAAAATTCTATGTCCAGGTTTGTGTACTACGAGTACAACGTTTGGAGGGAGTAGTGATTCTTTTGCTTTGCCAGTTAAAGCATGTATCTCGCGTTTTACGCTGCGATGCGTGCGGAATCCAGTTGATCCTTTTGGTTTAACCATGTATATACGCTTGGTAAAATATCAATTTAAACCCTTCGCAAATAATTAGGGGGGGGATAAGTTGAGTTCATCCAAAAATTGCGCCGAATCCACTTGCGGCTTGCGTTTCTTCTGCGTCAATTAGTTTAGCTATTGAATCCTTTTCAGATGGAGTTACTTCTTCACAAGTTGGAATTGTTTTAAGTAAATCAATTAATTTTTTGCCTAGTGCGTCGTCGCTTGTTTTAAAGTAGACTATAAAGTGTCCACCTTTTAGGCCCACTGCATTGCTTTCTTTTAAAACATAACCTAGTCTTGCAAATGAATCATCGGCATAAGGGTCTTTGGTTAATAGACTTTCTAGTTCTTTTTTGTGTTTTTGTTCAAATTTGTAAACGTAGTTCATATTTATCGCCTATTTATTGTAAAACAAGGGAAATAAAAACATGTTTTTCCAATGTTTATGCGATGGTTTGGGAACTTGTTTTAGTTGTACTGGGTCTAGTGTTTTTTGAAACTATTACTAGTATTGACAACGCGATTATCAACGCTGAAGTTCTCTCTAAAATGGGAGAAAAGGCAAGAAAATGGTTCTTATTTTGGGGACTCTTAATTGCAGTTTTCCTTGTTAGGGGTTTACTTCCGAGTTTAATGCTTTGGGCAACTAACCCGTCTCTTTCAATAGTTGAAGTGTTTTTCGCTACTCTTAACAGTGACCCGGCAATAGTTTCTGCTATTGAGTCAACTGCGCCTGTTTTGCAAATGCTTGGCGGAGTGTTTATGCTTTTCTTATTTTTACACTGGCTATTTCTTGAACCAAAGTCTTATGGCTTGCATGGAGAACGCTTTTTACACAGGCAAGGAATTTGGTTTTATGCGGTTGTTTCAATTTTACTTACGATTATAGCTTGGTTTGCTGGTCAAAAAAGCTTTTTAATCGCTTTTGGTGCGGTTATTGGCTCGTCGCTTTTTTTCATTACACATGGCTTCAAACAAAATGCAGAACAAAAAGAAAAAGAATTAATGGCCGGTACGACGCACATGTCTGATTTAAGTAAACTTCTTTATTTAGAAGTTATTGACGCAAGTTTTTCAATTGACGGAGTAATTGGCGCTTTTGCTTTTACACTAGCAATTCCATTGATACTTATTGGAAACGGTATTGGCGCTTTTGTAGTGCGAGAATTAACAATTCGCAATATTCATAACATCAAAAAATACATTTACTTGAAAAACGGTGCAATGTATTCAATCTTCTTCTTAGGCATAATAATGATACTTGATGCTTTCAATTTTCACATTCCATCGTGGGTATCTCCAATCTTAACTTTTGCCACCGTTGGCTTCTTCTTCTGGAAGTCACACGTACACCTTAAAGCACAGGCAAGTGTTTGATTCTCTTCATTAAAAAGCTAAATTGCGCAACGCAACTTTTCATACTCTCTTTTATAACTTAATTTATCTTGGTATTATTCAAAGCCTGCCCTTGTGGCTCAATGGTAGAGCGCCTGTCTCGTAGCCATGCCTTTTTCTTTAGAAAAGAAAAAGGCCAGGCGTGGCCAAAAAGAAATTGCGTCGCGTTTATTAGCAAGCAAACAGGAGGTTGCGAGTTCAATTCTCGCCGGGGGCTTTTCTTCTATCAACGTTTAAATAAACTAAGTTCGTTATTCAAATTAGAAGGCAAAGTTTGTTTTTCTTTTCTTTTGGATGTTGTAATTTTCAATGGTGCTTGCTGAATATTTAATTGGAATCATTTGCATTTTGCTATTTGCAATTTTTGCGTTTAAACGCGATGCATTAACTGAAGAAGGTACCCTCACGGCTATTGTGATTGGTTTACTTGTTTTTATTTTTCCAGCTGCGCCGATTCATGGCCGAATTTGGTTTTCGTTGCTCGCGGTTTTTTTCATTAGTTCCTTTGCAGTTACTAAATATGGTGAAGCTGCAAAAGAGGCGGTTAACAAGCAATTTGCAAAAGGTTCAACGCGTGATTTAATGCAAGTGTTTGCCAATGGTGCAGGCGCAGCACTAGTGGCTGTTATCTATTATTTTTATCCGTTACCGAGCGTATTCGTAGCTTTTGCAGCGATTTTAGCAACTGTAAACGCGGACACGTGGGCAACTGAACTAGGCGTGCTATCAAAGTCAAAGCCATTTCTAATAACGAGTTTAAAACAAGTTGAACCCGGCGTATCTGGCGCAATTTCTCGTTTTGGGCTATTTGCATCCGCTATTGGTGCTGGTTTAATTGCGCTTAGCTTAGTGGCATTAGTTTACATTGACGAGATTTATTTTGGAACTGAACAAGTTGCTGCAGTTATTCCGGGTGGAGTTTTTAACTTTATTTTATTTATTACTTTTTTTGGGATTATTGGTTCAATATTAGACAGTATGCTTGGCGCAACTTTACAAGTAATGTACTATTGTAAAAAGTGTAAGTGCGAAACAGAACGCACTGAACACACTTGTGGTAAAAAAACGTTTTATTTAAAGGGAATAAAGTTTTTCGATAACGACGTTGTAAACTTGGTTTCGTCGCTAATAGCCGGGGTATTAGCGTTTCTTACTTTTGTAGTGATATTCGGGTACTAAACTAGTAACCTTTTTTACCACTTTGTGTGTATTATCTATATTATCAAACAAATACTAATAGCTCACATTTGAGGCTATTAATACACTTAACTGGGGAATTATTGTTATGACAATCGACAATCAAGTATATGATACTATAATTATTGGAGGCGGAGTAACTGGTTTTGGAGCAGCTATGTATGCTGGTAGGTTTACAATGAAAACATTAGTTATAGGCGAAAGCATCGGTGGCACGATTATTCTTACTGATGTAGTTGAAAACTATCCTGGGTTCAAGAAATTAACTGGAATGGAATTAGCGAATAACATCGCCGACCACGCGAAAGAATATGGAATAGATGTTGAAAATGACCGTGCAGTATCTGCAAAGAAAAAAGGCAAATTATTTGAAGTTACGGTTAGTGCGGGCAAAATTTTTAGAGGTAAGACAATAATAATTGCAACTGGCACGCACTGGAAAAAATTAGGGGTTCCAGGTGAAGAGAAGTACGCTAACAAGGGCGTGCATTATTGTGCGTTGTGCGACGGCGCTTTTTATCGAAACAAAGTTATTGGGGTAGTTGGTGGGGGCGATTCTGCAATAAAAGAAGCACTTTTACTAACTACTTTCGGGTCAAAAGTTTATGTGTTTGCGCGCGGTGAAAAAATCAAGCCAGAACCAGTAAATGAATTAAAATTAAATAAAAATAACAAGGCAACTGTGTTTACTAAGGTGAATGTAAAAGAAATTTTGGGCGATGATAAAAAAATGAACAAAGTTTTACTTGATCGGGAAATAAATGGGTCAAAAGAATTTCCATTAGATGCCTTATTTGTTGAAATTGGTCATTTGCCTTTATCGCAACTAGCAGTTGAACTTGGCGTAAAAGTAAATGCAAAAGGAGAAATTCCAATTAATCGATTGTCTGAAACAAATATTCCGGGCGTATTTGCAGCTGGAGATGTTGTAGATACGAAATTTAAGCAAGCTATTACAGGCGTAGCCGAAGGAGTAACTGCCGCTTATTCAGCATATGAATATCTTCAAAATGCTGAACACGCGAAAAGTTAATTGAAATATTGAAGAGGCTAAAAATGGTGAAAGAAGTTGAACCAAAAATAAAGAAAGTTGGCTTATGCCTTGGGCTTTACGTTATGCCAAATGGAAAGCCGGATTTAGCTTCAAGGCTTCGAGTTGAAAAGGCAGTTGAGATGCTTCACAGTGGTGAGTTAACTCATCTTATTTTTTCTGGCGGGCGTAATGCGAACGCAATTGGTAAGGGAAGAAAAACAACTGAAGCGCTT
>JAHFHN010000039.1 GCA_023246885.1 Microcaldota archaeon | reverse complement strand
GCTGAAACTGAAACCGCACTAAAGAGATTATTAATTGAAATTGAAAAAACAAATCGAAGAGTCAACGCACTCGAATATAACGTTACACCTAATTTAAAATCAACAATAAAAATGATAGCAGCGCATTTAAGCCGGTTAGAAAGCGAACAATTTTTTGCACTAAAAGTAACAAAACGCAGATTAGAAAAAGCCGCGGTCGGATAAATATGGGAAACCCTTTTCTTTTACAAGCTTGCCTGCGGTTAGATGAAAACGAAATTCCAAAATTGCTTGAAATTGGAAAAACCTATTCGTTTGAAAAACCAGAGCATAGAATATACCAAATTAACGTACCAATGGATTTACGCACACGCAACTGGAAAGCACTAGGTAGGTGCATTGTCACAGAATTTACAGTTGGGCATGGGAAAACGCGTGGAAAATTCGTAGTTGTAAAAATATTTGAACCAGAACAAGCTAAACAAGTTACAGATACATACGTTAGCGATGCAGAAGTCGAACAAATTTTGAAAAAAATAAAGTAAGCGCATTTGGCCCGCTAGCTATAAGATTTAGCATATTTTTCTCCTACTTTTCTATATGCTTCTCTAAAAGGCATTCCGGCTTTAACTAATTTATACGCTTCTTGAGTTGCAAATAATTCTGGCGTCATACTCTGTTTGCAACGCACTTTATCCACCTTAAGTCCACTTACAACAATACGCATTATGTTAAGGCATTGTTTAGTGTTGTCAATAGCATTGAATAAGGGTTCTTTTGTCAGTTGTAAATCCCGATTATAACCTGACATTAAATTGCCAACTAAACTTTTTACTTTAAGCTCATCTCCAAGTAAAACATGGTACTTTGCCCTAACTAACTCTAGAACATCTGGATTTTTTTTCTGAGGCATAATTGAACTGCCAGTACACATATTTGCTGGAAGAGAAACTAAGCCAAACTCAGCTGTACTAAAAATAGCCAAGTCAGTTGCTAATTTGTTTAAATTAAGCATAACCTGAGTTAGCATGTGAATGAACGTTGACTCAAACTTACCGCGAGACAATTGGGCATACATTGGGTTTTCAATTACCCGCGCGAACTTCATTTCTCTTGCAGTCATTTTTCTATTTATTCCAAGTACCGGAACGCCAAATCCCGCAGCTGTGCCAAGCGGAGAAGCATCAACAAGTTCAAAAGTCGCATCAAGAAGCAAAAGATCATCTACCATTGCATCGTGAAAAGATCCAAGCCACATCCCAACCGTAGTTGGCATTGCACGCTGCATGTGCGTATATCCCGGCATTGGCACATTTCCTTGTTGCTTTGCAACTTTTTTAAGAGCTTGTTGAAATGCTGAAATTAACTGTTCTATTTCCAATAACTCTTGTTTTTCGTATAAACGCAACGCAGTAAGCACCTGGTCGTTTCTTGACCTGCCCGTGTGAATCTTTTTACCTGCCTCTCCACACTTCTTCGTCAAAAAGTTTTCTATAGCAGTGTGGCAATCCTCATCTTCTTTTTCGATTTTAAAATTGCCTTTTTTATTCAACTCAATGATTTTACGTAAATTTCTCGTAAGAGAAGTGTACTCGCTTTTTGAAAGAATGCCTATTTTTTTCAACATATTAGCATGGGCAATTGAAGCAATGCAGTCAAATTCAACTAGTCGCTGGTCAAGCAAGTAATCGCTTCCAACAGTAAAGTCTTCAACTGCTTTGTTAACATTCACGCCTTTATGCCAGAGTTTCATTTATTTTATTAAACCTTTTAGCCTTAAGCGCAGTGCATTTAGTTTGATGAAACCTTTTGCATCAGTTTGGTCGTATGCACCAAGTTTATCCATGCTGGCAATATCTGCATTGTAAAGTGACTTTGGCGACGTTCTTCCAACGACATTCACATTTCCTTTATACAGTTTTATAAAAACTATACCGTCAACATCAGTTTGACTCTTGTTAACTGCCGCCATTAGAAACTCCATTTCTGGACTGAACCAAAAACCATAGTAAATAAGGGAAGCTATGTGCGGCATAAACATATCTTTCAAGTGACAAACCTCTCGGTCAAGCACTAAACCTTCTAAATCAAGATGCGCTTTTAGCAAAATAGTTCCAGCTGGTGTTTCATAAACTCCTCGCGATTTCATTCCAACAAAACGATTTTCAACAAGATCTATACGACCAATGCCATTTTTTCCACCTAACTCGTTCAAGTATTGAAATAACTCAAGCGAACCTGAAACTTCTTTTGACTCAGATAAATTAACAACTTTAACCGGTACACCTGCTTTGAAATGAATAGCGATTTTCGTCTCTTTGTCAGGTGCAGCTTGTGGTGAAACTGTTTTTTGAAACATAGATTGATCCGGCTCAAAAGCAGGGTCTTCCAATTGCCCAGCTTCGTAACTAATGTGCATCAAATTATCATCAGAACTATATGGTTTTGCAATAGTTGCACTAACAGGAATCCCTTTTTCCTTTGCGTAATTGATTAAATCAGTTCTCCCTTTGAACTTAGCGAGAAACTCGGGGGTTTTCCACGGGCTAATTATTTCAGCTTCAGGCATTAAAGTTAAATAAGTTAATTCAAATCTAACTTGGTCATTTCCTTTTCCAGTTGCGCCGTGAGAAAGAATATTAGTACCTTCTTTTTTAGCCACTTCAATTTGCCTCTTTGCAATAAGTGGTCTTGCAAGAGAAGTGCCTAATAGATATTTGCCTTCGTAAACTGCATTTGCTTTTAATGCATTGAAAATGTATTGTTCGACAAATTCCCGTTTGAGATCTTCGACATAAACTTTACTTGCCCCAATTGACAACGCTTTTTTCTTCGCCGCTTCAAAATCTTCTTCTTGTCCAACATCAGCAACAAAACAAACTACTTCATAACCAGTGTCAATTAACCATTTCAAAATACAAGATGTGTCTAAACCGCCAGAATAGGCTAAAACTACTTTTTTCATTAAATTCCCCCCAAACCATTTTTTATTAAGAAGTTCACTTTAATAAATAAAAGGGTAGAAAAAAAATGTCTTTATTGAAACTAAGGCTATCAACGTTATTCAGCGTAGCTGCGCTTGGCGCTTTTCTTACATTTGTAATGGGACTAGTTCTCCTATTCTACGGCCCACGTACAAGCGTAGTTGGCGGGGTTGCACTGGCATTTTTCCTTGCAGTTATCACTACAGTTATCCAGTGGTGGATTGGCCCATGGCTTATCAAACTTACAATGCCAATGCAAGAACTTGACCACCACCAATATAGCGGGATTTACGAATTTGTTGAAGCAACTTGCAAAAAACACAACGTCAAAACACCTAAACTTTATCTAGTTAACGACATTACCCCAAACGCATTTGCATTTGGACGAACAAAAAACAACTCCAATATCGCCATTCACACTGGCCTCTTGCAGAGGTTAAACAAAGGAGAAGTTGAAGCAGTGCTAGCGCATGAAATTGGCCACGTTGCACATTGGGACGTAGCGGTTATAACCGCAGCCTCTGTTGTGCCGCGCTTGCTTTACTTTTTAGTGTTGCTATTTTTTGTGCCGCGCGACGAAAACGGAAACACGACATTCGTTGGCATAATTGCTAGCTACATCGCTGCATTTGCAGTTGAGCTTATTGCTAACTTAATGGTAATGTGGCTTAGCCGCACACGCGAATTATACGCAGATGAATTTTCTGCATTGTCAACAAAAGAACCCAAACATTTGGAAAAAGCATTAGCGAAAATAGGTTACGAATTCCCACAAGTGCACACTGAAGGATACAAAGGGATGCGGCAATTCTATTTAGCTGACCCGATAAACGCAGTTGCAACATCACAAAACATTTCACACCACGAAAACTGGGTTCAAACGGCTATGGATGGTGAAAAGAAAAAAGGGCTCCTATTTCGCATCTTTTCAACTCACCCGCCAACCTACAAGCGCATTGAAAACCTACGCGAACTAGAACGCAAAATCTAAAAGAACATAAAAAAAACAAGAAGATTAAACATGGAAGAAAAAAGAGCTATTCTCGGGCAATTGACAAAAAGAATAGAACACAAAATCAACCAAAGCACAACACATCTCCTTGAAGATGCTACTGTAAAAGCACACGTTGCACAAAGACCTGAGTTAAAGCACGTTTTGCGCATGGCAATAGCACGTGGGACAATTCCAGAAAATGGCGGAGTGCAAAAAGCACGAGAATTAATACAACAAGCAGTACATGGCGCAGAAATAGCTAACAAACTAGAAAACCGCATTAAAAGACGAGACGGCCGACCACCTAAGCCAGCACAAGAACTGCAAACCGAACTTAAAGAACAAGCGCATACTCACGAACAAGCTAGCAAATTAATGAAAGATACAACTTTTAGAACTTATCTGCACAAAATGGCGTTGAACCTCCACGAATTAGGGCATGAAACACAAGAACTACAAAGAAATCCATCATTAGCCAACGCTATTCTAGACCACATCACAACAGAATATCAACTAATGAGACAACTTGACGTACCGCCGTCTATAATTAAAAAGAGCGGGCATCAATTTACAGTATTCCACGCAGACCAAGTTTATCGTGACGCCACTCGCGTCTTCGGATCAGACAAACACACGAAACCATTAGTAAGAACCGCAGCTATTCAGCTATTAACAAGACAGTATGCTTCAGTCGAAGAAGCCAAAAAAGCATACGACGAACACATTAAAGACGCCACAAAAATATTCGGAGGAGACCCAGAATCAGCACCACTAGCCAGAACCGCCGCATTCCAACTCTTCCTGAAAAAATATGATTCAATTGAACAAGCCAAACGCACATACGACAAACACTACAAAGATGCTACACGCGTATTCGGAACAAACGAAGACTCCAAACCACTAATCAGAACAGCCGCAATCCAACTCTTCACTAAAGGGTACAAAACTATTGAAGAAGCCAAAAAAGCATACGACAAACACTACAAAGATGCCACGCGTGTCTTTGGAACAGACGAAGATTCTAAACCACTAGTAAGAACGGCAGCAGTCCAACTCTTCGTCAGTGGATATAAAACAATCAAACAAGCCAAACGCGCATACGACAAACATATCAAAAACGCTACGCGTGTCTTCGGAGCATACGAAAACGCAAAGCCCCTAGTCAGAACTGCAGCGGTCCAACTTTTCACAAGACAATATGACTCAATAGAACAAGCTAAACGTGCGTACGATGCGCACTTTAAAGACGCAACACGCGTCTTCGGGGGAGATGAAGATTCCAAACCACTAGTGAGAACAGCAGCAATCCGACTCTTCACGAAAAAATACTCAACTATTGAAGACGCCAAACGCGCATACGACAAACACTACAAAGACGCAACACGCGTCTTTGGAAGAGATGAAGATTCCAAACCACTAGTGAGAACAGTAGCGATACAACTCTTCGTAAAAGGATATAAAACAATCCAAGACGCCAAGCGCGCATACGATAAGCGATTGGCTGTGCTTCGAGAACAAGGAAGAAGAATACAACTACGTGGTTTGAAAATACCAGAACTCAAAGGACTAGAGAGAAACCAAGCGTTAACAGCGCTTGAACCAGTTATTGATAAGATAGCAGATAATTTCAAAGCAAGTTATCTAGGTAAAGAAGATACGCGACAAATAGCGCAGTTGGCTGCTTTGGAAGTCTTACAAACCGGCGAAAGAAATGCACAAGCAATAATTGATAAAATTATCAAAAAAGTAACACAAGAAGCAGCAGCATACGCATTTGCTAAAGCAACGGTTCAATTGCCAAAAGAAAGATAACAATCAACGCTTTTACACTAGTTCGGCTAATTCGTTTAGTTTTGAAATCGTTTTCTTTGGCCGCTCATATATATTTCTAGAGGCGGATTGCACTGCATCGTATCTGCCATTTCCTCGAATTAACCTAACTGAAAAACAACCAAATTTATTAGCAGGCAAAATGTCCTTGTCAATACGGTCGCCGACAACAATAACCTCTGCAGGAAGGCAGTGCAGTGGTTCAAGTGCTTTTTGCAATGGAAGGGATGAAAACTTATTTTTGCCGATTTCTTCAGAAATTATTATCACACGTAAAAATTTACGCAAGTCAAGCTTGTCGATAATTGCATTTTCTCTTTTACTAGTGCCGTCGATCACTACTCCCATTTTGATTCCTTTTGATTTCAAGAAATTGAGAATAGTGATTGAATCTGGAAAAAGAGAAACGTTTTCTATAAAGACTTTGTCCGAATCATTCATGAGGTTTTCAAAAGCTTTACCTTCAACTTTCACACCAAGTGAGTCTAACAAGTGCTTATTTATCAAAATCGACCAATTGTGGATATAATGATTATTTCCAAATCGCTCGATAACTGCGGCATGTGCTTGTTTTGAGTTATGCTTGAATTCATCAAATGTAAATTTAAGTTTAGTCCGAGCAAGACAGTAGTTGAAAAGAAACTCCATTTGCGCTTCCCGCGCTTTTGACACATCCACTAGAGTGTCACGAAAATCGAATAAAACAGCTTTAAACATAGTTAATTACAAGATACTAATTGAACGAGATATTGTTTTATTTCTACTCATTTTTACTTATATCATGCTAAAAATGCGCTTTACGCCATTATTCGACCCTTACCTGCCAGCTAGCAACGTACCTGCATTTGAGAAGGTAAAAGCAAAAGGAGAAAATCCGAGTTACAACTACAAATTTATAGATTTTCATTCATCAAATATAAGTGGAATTCCACTACATTTCAGTGGCTGGACAGTAGTTACCCCAATTTACAAAACAACCCTTTACTGTGACGTGTGCGAGTTACCAGTACAAGAGACAAAAATGCATGGCAAAACTCGCGAGTTACATGTTGATAAGTTCTTAGAACTAGCTAGCGATGAAAAATCGAAACAAGAACTTGAACGCAGCGACCAAGTGGTTTTCAAAGAATTGAACAAATACGTTAACTTCAATTCTGTTTACAAACTGCAATGCGGGCGATGTGGCCGGTGGATTGGAAAAGGAACAAGCCACGGCGAGTGTATTGACGAAGTTTATGGTGTGTGCGAATATTGCGCTAATACAA
>JAHFHN010000038.1 GCA_023246885.1 Microcaldota archaeon | reverse complement strand
ATACGGCTCTCCTTTTGCTTTGCGTTCAATCAAACCCGCACGCTCTAAAGAAAGGCAAACAAGAAACAGTGAACTTTTCTTTGCGTTTAACTCTTTTTCCAATTGACTAAATGGTTTTGCCCCTTGTTTTAGTGAATTTAACACACCTATGGCTAGTTCTTTCTTAGGTTGAGAAAAGGCAAAACTAGCGGAAATAAAGTCATAAATGTTGAATTGCATTGACTCTAGCTTCGGTAAATCTTCTTTGTTAATGCGAATATGCGCGAATTGCTGGTTTTTTTGCTGTTGATAATGTTCCCTGGTTTTGCCCGTGCGTTTTGCGGGTTTTGTAGAAATTGGGACCTGCTCTACTGGCTCGGCATCAGTTGAAGCGCCGTTTTGTGTTAATTCTTTTTCGTTTTCAATATTTGACACGGGGACCCCCCAGTTCCACTATTCGGGTTATTTTTGACCGCGTGCGCTGCGCAGCATTTTGAATTTTAGGGCAAAGTTTGATTTTTGAATTGTCCCTTGTATTCTGAACCGCTTGTAAGCTCGTGAAAAGTTATTTGACAAATTTTTAAACCAGGAGAAATAGCTAAGTTGAAGGGAGATAAGTTACTAATTTCTAATACTTGAACGTTGTTTACCCCGGGTTGAATTAAACTAGAACTTACGTGAATAGTTAAACCAAGTCTAGCGAATCTGCTTCTTCCATCTAGTTTAGCACATATTTTATTAGATAATTTTAATTTTTCTAAAGTAACACCTAAAACTAATTCATTTGGTTTTAAAATGTAAACTTCATTTTTTCTTAATTTAATTAAAGTTGAAAAATCGCTTGAATCTGTTTCATTTGTTACTTTTATTGTTGTTATTTTTTCATTTGTTGCTTTTTTATTAAATTTTCTAAATTCATAACCTAATCTCAAATCAACAGAGCAAGGACCAACGTTTTCTGATTCAAAAGGAGTTATTTTGATATTTCCTTTTTCTATTTCTTCTAATATTTCATTGTGACTAAGCATCATCCTAAATCACTAACCTTAACTTCAAGCCGCTTTAATTTACTTGTGCCCAACTCAGTTTTTTAAACGCCGGGAACGTAGTTTAATTATGATTACTGGAACTAAGGGGGGTCCCTCTTTGAAACAGAATTTATTTGCATTTCAAACACTAGACTCGCGCGGAATACCTACAATTACCGCTGTTTTAAAGACAAAAACGGGCACGTTTACTGCAACAGTTCCTTCTGGCACAAGTAGTGGATTTTTTGAAGCAGTTGAACTCCGAGACGGGGGCAAGCCGTTTAATGGCAAGGGGGTTTCAAAAGCATGCCACAACGTCAGCACAATAGCCAAAAAGCTAAATTTATCAACTTTTTACTTAGATCAAGAAAAGTTAGATTCTTTTTTACTTGCCATTGATTCAACCCCAAACAAATCAAAATTCGGTGCAAACACTCTACTTGCTATTAGTTTAGTTGCAGCAAAAGCGGCCGCAGCACAAAAAAACCTAGAATTATTTCAATATGTTTCGCAACTAGCGCACGCCACGACAAATCCCCCCGCCTTGCCAGTTCCAATGTCTAATTTAATAAATGGAGGCAAACACGGCGCAGCAAACACAGCAATACAAGAGTTTATGGTTGTTCCACTTGGTGCAAAATCGTTTTTTGAATGCACTGAGTTAGTAACTGAAATCGATTTTGCACTTCGCGAATTGATTATCAAAAAATTTGGGGTAGGCGGAACAAGCGTTGGTTACGAAGGAGGGTTTACGCCGCACGTGGAATCTTCTTTTCAAACGCTTGAATTAATTCAATCTATAATTGACCGTGCCGGGTATTCAAAAAAAGTTAAGTTGGCACTTGACTGTGCTGCAAGCGAATTTTATAATTCAAAAACTAGCAAGTATAGTTTTGAAGGTAAGAGTCTTTCTTCAAATAAATTAAGTGACTTTTATTTTTCTCTAATGAACGATTTTGATATTGTTTCAATTGAAGACCCGTTTGACCAAAACGATTGGCACAGCTTTACAGAATTTACTTCAGTGGCCAAAAAGCAAGGCGTGCAAGTAGTGGGCGATGATTTGCTAGTTACAAATTCCAGCCGAATAATGCGAGGGGTAATGTCCGATGCTTGCAATGCCGTAATATTAAAGCCAAATCAGATTGGTACGGTCACTGAAACAATTGAGGCGGCGCAAATAGCGCAAGCGGCAAATTGGAATTTAGTTGCCTCTCACAGGTCCGGGGACAGCGAAGATTCTTTTTTAGCAGATTTTGCAGTTGGACTTGGTTGTCAATTTGCAAAAATTGGCGCGCCAGCAAGAGGGGAACGAACCGCAAAATATAATCGCTTGTTAATGATTGAAAAACTATATGGACTTAAACTAGCAAAGCCGCGGTTCTAAGCAATTTCCATGCAGCAATCGTTTTTTGCTTATTTGCGCTTGGTTCATCGAAATTATTGTTTTGGCCCTTTAGTTTTCCTCCTGCAATAAGTGCAGGTACTGAATCATTTGAATGCGCTTTTAACTCGCATGGCGTAGCATGATCTCCAGTTACAATAATTCTAGTTTTGCTTAAATCAACTTTTAAATTACCGAAGAATAAGTGGTCAATTGCTTCAATGCTTCTTCTTTTGCCAAAAACGTCACCATCGTGGCCGTAATCATCCGGTCCCTTTAAGTGAACGTAAACATTCCTTTTTTTTATTTCACTGCTAACGATGGCGGCAATTTTTTTGTAATTTCCTTCTGCTATTTTTTCTACCTTCATTTGAAATGCTTTTCCAATTCCGATTTCTAATGGCATGCCCGCAACTATAGTCCACTCTGAATAGTTTTCTTTAGGTAGTTTTGTTTCTCCATCTCGCAGCAATAATGCAGTTGCAGCTAATTGGCCTCGTTTTTTTCTGTGGCGGTTTACTTCACTTTTTTCAAGCACCGCACTGGCCGCGCGAGTGAAGGCATTTACAAGCGCCGCAGTTTTTTTACTTTTCGAATCAGAGGACAACGGGACACAGCGGGCAACTCTTGAAGCGAACCGGTGTTTGGCGTTGCTTATTCCTTTTTTATTTTTTTGGTATGCCGGGTCAGTATTTTGAATGTGCTTGGAAAAATCTCCTTTGAACACAACCACTCCGCGGTGACCAGAAGTTGCAAGGAATTCAAAAGGCGTGCCTAACTTTATTGCATTAATTTCTTGCTCTAATTGTTTTGCTTCAAAACGCGATAAACTCCGGCCAGCGCGGCGATCCAAGATTTTTCCGCGTTTGTCAACTGTTGCGAAATTAGCTCGAAGTGCAAGCCAGCCGTTTTCAAAACGCTTTCCAGTTGAAAGCCATTCAAAAATTGCGCGTCCAACATGTTTTTGAAAAGGATTAATTCCAAGAAGAGAAAGTACGCCCACGTCAGATTCAGGGGCAATTTTGCCTGCGATGTGAGTATTAAACAAAACAGAATCACGTGCTAACCTATCTAAATTTGGTTTTCTCGCTGCTTCAAGCGGAGTTTTGTTTCCTAATTGTACGCACGTCCGGTCAGCAACGCCGTCCAAGGTAACCAATAGTGTTTTCATTGAACTTCTTAATTTTTCGGAGAATAAAAATTAGTGGTTATGAAAAATAGCGGGGGGTGGATTTTCAGCGTTTCTTTGGCGCCACACCTGGCACCTTTCTTTTAGAAAAAGAAAGGGGCATGGTTGTTTGAACCACCGGTCTCCGGGTTATGAGCTTCGCCCTAACCAGCTGCTATTTGTATGAATTAGCCGTTGGTCGGACCAGCGGGCACTCCTGGCTACCCTTGGGTCAAACTAATATCTAATTAAAGAGAAATGAGTTTGTTACCCCGCTAGAGTCAGGAGCGTAAAAGAATTTGTCTTTTTCAAACTTAAAAAGGCTATGCGTCCATTTAGCTTTGTAGTACGCGGCTTGAAAACTCTGGTGTTGAAAGTTGAGTTACGCTTGTTAATGAGGTTATTTTTCGTTCAAGTTTTAATAATTCTTCTTCTTGATCAACTACGTTCAACTTGCCGCGACAGCCCGGACAACGGAAACTAAGTTCAATTGCTTTTTCAAATTCTAAACAATTACAGCTTTTTTGACAACGGTATAATTGTACACCATCGCCGCTGCTTAGTTTTGTGCGTAATTTTTCGTATTCGCGCCTCTTTAAAACTAAGAAGTTTTGTAATGCGCGGTTTGCATTTAGCCGCCAAGTGTAAGTGAACCACCCGGTCTGCAAATTCTTCTCTCTAGTATATTCGACCAACCCATAGCTGTGCAGGTGGTTTAGCACAGAACGTATTTCTGCGATTTTCATCTTTGTAATTTCTTCAATTTTATCGTCAGTGGTTCCATTGTCGCCAATGCAGGAAATTATTTGTACGCCTTCTTCGCCTGCAAGTTCTTTTATAAAAAGAGTCAATTCCCCGGCTAATTGTTTTGTAGGACTCACCATTTTACTGGTGTTGTTCACTTCAGCCTTTGCAGGAATTTTTTTTGCCATTTTCAAACCATTCAAAAGGTTGAATACAATATTTGAAATATTGTACTTTAGTCACGATGCCCTAAAGCATTGTGCTGTTTTACTAACTTTATATATGCAGAGATATTTTAAATAACTATTCGCTCCTCTAAACTAGCAAATACATTTTTTTTGTTTTTTGTGGGCTCGTAGCTCAGGTTGAATTAAGCTATAACTATAATAATAGTAGTGGCAAAATTCCTGGAATGGCTAGAGCATTCGGCTCTTAACCGAAGGGTCGTGGGTTCAAAGACGAGACTCCTTTCTTTGACAATAAATGGTTTATTCTCAAAAGAACGCCTCTTTTTTTATTTTGTTTTTTTGTGAAAAGAAAAGGAGTTTTGCTTGAAAATCCCACCGAGCCCGCTTTTCTTCTTATCCGGAACGCTTATATTGGCACTTTTTTCTTTATTTTTAGCATCGGATTCTGTAAAAAGGTGGGTTGAACGCAGGTGCGCCAATGTTGGCTTCCAAGTTTCTAATTAAAATCGCTTGGAGAGACTTGGCCTCTGTGTTCTTTTAGAAAACAAAAAAAGGTATTAATTACTAACTAGTTCTAAGGCTCTTTTGTCTTTGAAATTTGCGAGGTTGGCAGATCAGCTATGCATCCGCCTGCAGTAGTTTTTTTTCTAAAAAGAAAAACGTAGCGGAAAAAGAAACCGCGTGCAGCAAGCGGAATAGAAGGGTGCAACTCCCTTACCTCGCTCTGTCTTCTCAATTTTTTGCTACTTATTGTAGTTTTGTATTCTGTTTTTTTCGTTTTGTGGCCGTTGGCGTGTTCCAGTTATTGTTGTAGCAATTCGTTCGCCAAGCGCAGATGCGCGTGCAAGTTCCACTTCTGTAACTTCTCCCCCAAACGGAAGCGCGCCTTTGCGTTTAAGGCAAAGGGTTACTTCGACCTTTATGTTTGGTTGGTCTCTTTGTAATTCCTCTGCTATTTTTTTCATTGTGTTAAATGAGAATCCCACCCCGACAACGTAAACTGTGCCGATTAATTTGCTTGCTATTTGTTTTAGTTCATTTCCAAATGGTTTTTTTGCAATGCATAATACGTTTTGTTCAGTGAATTCTGGAATTTTTGTAATTTTGAGTTCAGCGTTTTTTGCGCCACTTGCGATTGCTTGTGCAATTTTTTCGCAGTGTTTATCTGTATAAATAGTTAGCATTTTTTGCTCGCCTCAATTAGCTTTGCAAAAGATTCTTCTGGTTTTTCTAATCGAGAATCGAATTCAGGGTGATATTGTACTCCAAAGAAGAATGGGTGGGTTTTCAATTCAAGCACCTTTTTGATGGTTTTACTTTCATCAATTCCAGAGAAAACCACGCCGGCGTCTTGCATTGCTTGAACATATTCTGGGTTCATTTCCCATCGGTGGCGGAATCGCTTTAGGATGTTTTCTTGTTTGTACATTGCAAATGCCATTGTCCCTTTTTCAATTAACGTTTTCTTTGCACCAAGTCGGTTAGTTGCGCCCTTATCTTTAATTTGTTTTTGTTCAGGTAACAAGTCAATAACCGGGTGTTTGGTATCTGGGCTGATTTCAGTTGTATTGGCGTCCTGCCAGCCGATGACGTTTCGCGCAATTTCAACTATAGATAGTTGAAAACCATAACAGATTCCGAGTAACGGAACATTATTTTCACGGCTGTGTTGAATGGCTTTTATTTTGCCTTCAACTGCTCGGCTGCCGTATCCGCCGGGGATTACTACTCCCCTATAATCTTTGAGTTCGACGCTTCCATTTTCTATTTTTGTTGCGTCAATTAAATCCGCTTTAATTTTAACTTTATTTGCAACTCCTGCGTGCGTAAGTGCTTCGAATAAACTCATGTAAGCATCTTTGCTGGTTGCGTATTTGCCAATTACAGCTATGTTTACTTCGTCAGAAACGGACTCTAGCTGAACAACTAGCTTTTTCCATTGTTCAAAGGTTTCGCCATTCCTAATTTCAAACTTCAGTTTATTGGCAATTGCTTTGTCAATTCCCTGTTTTTCTAATAAGAGTGGCAATTTGTAAATTGTTGATGTGGTTGGTGAATAGTAAATGTCGCTTGGATTTACGTTGCATTGTAATGCTAGTTTTGACCGTGATTCTGCAGTCATGTTGCTGCTTGTTCTTCCTATTAATAAGTCTGGGGTAATTCCTCTCGCTTGTAATGCCCTTACTGAGTGTTGCATTGGCTTTGTTTTTTCTTCACCATTCAAAATAGTTGGGAGTAATGCCAAGTGAACGAATAGAACATTTTCGCCTTCTTCGTATTTCATTTGCCTACTAGCTTCTAGTACGACCTCACTTTCGATATCTCCCACTGTGCCGCCTATTTCGATTATTAGGGTATTGCATTTGGTTTTTTCACCGCATGCACGTATTCTTTTTTTAATTTCATTTGTAACGTGTGGAATTAATTGTACTGTTTTGCCCAGGTAATCGCCGCGCCGTTCTTTTTCAACAAGTTCGCGGTAAACGTCGCCCATCATTAAGTTTTGTTCGTTAATTGCAAAGTCGTTCAAAAAACGCTCGTAATTACCCAGATCTAAATCGCATTCTTGCCCACCGCGGGTTACAAATACTTCACCATGTTCAAACGGATTTAAAGTGCCGGCATCACA
>JAHFHN010000037.1 GCA_023246885.1 Microcaldota archaeon | reverse complement strand
ACCGAGAGAACTTACAGATAGTTTCAAATGATATGCGTTTAAAACACGGTGCAGGCATATTTGCCAAAATGAGTGTTGAACAAATAAACGCACAGCATGACAAAACAATCGCGCTTGTCAGTGGAATACGCACGCCTGGGGAAATAAATGAATTGCGAAAAGCGTTTGGCAAAAACTTTTTTTTAATTGCAATTAATGCCCCAATTGAAATTCGCTATTCGCGCATAAAACAACGCGCCAGAGCTGGAGAAAACGTGCTTAGTTTCGAAGGATTCAAGCAAAGCGAAGAACGTGAAATGCAAGGCGCAGAGGGTTCACATTCACAGAACATCGCGGCAACAATGAAATTGGCGGATTACACAATTGACAACGATAGCACGGAAGTGGAGTTAAAGAAAAAAATTGAAGTGCTGTTGAAAAATCACGTGGACAAAAGCAACTAAAAAATATTTTAGTCTTTTACTAGCGTTCCCTTGAATGCTTTGTCGTTTATTGCGTTTTCAACTTCGTGCAAGTTTTTACCATCTACAAAGCGTAATTCAATGTTACTGCGCTGCGCTAACCTACATGCTACTAAGTCAAATGGAAAATTTGTACGCGCAAGGCGCTTATCGCCGTCAACAGCGAGTTCTGTAAGTTCCTGGTGGTTCATTTTTTCGTACTTTTTAGCAGTTTTATCTTTTTTTGGATCGCCAGAGTAAAGATAGTCTATATTGCTTAAGTTCGCGACTGAACTGGCGCCAATCTTTTCGGCAAGAAGCATGGAAACTGCGTCAGTTGTGATACCTTCAAGCAAGCCACCCATTACGGCAATTTTGCCATTTTTCAAAGCAGTTTCAGCTTCAGCTAAATTCTGGCAGTAAACCGCGTCGTCTCCAAGTGATTGTGCTACTATACGCGAGTTCATCCTAGTTACCCGAATTGCAAGTGTATCGCATTCAAATTCCCCTGCGCCAAATTCACGCGCTGCAACTACGTACTTACGCGCAGTGCGGCCGCCGCCAATAACTATTGCCAACCCGTCTTTAGCGTGCGTTTTTTTCAAAATTGAACCGAGTTCTTTCAAGTAAGCAACGTCGAAATCAGCATTTTCTGCAAAGAGCAGTGACCCGCCTAGTGATATAACTTTCATTAAAAAAACACCTACCTTATTTTTTCTATTTTGTTTCCTTTTAGTTTAGTCTGTGAATTAAGGGAACCCGAATGTTTTTCAACCTCAGCTTTTATAAGATATACTGTAAAGATTGCTGCTTAATCGGCATGATTTTTCAAGTGAGGTTATTTACACAAAAATGAAAGCAACTAAAATTACAAAGGTACTTGGCAAAGTCGTTGGCGAACTTGCAGCACAGCTTGACGTAAAAGAAAAAAACCAAGATAAGGTATTGTCATTATCGCGTGAGTTTATACGCGACTGCGCCAAAGCTATTCGTCATCTACACACCGAAAACCCAACTGAAGCTAAAGAGCTAATGTCGGGTATGAAAAAGAAGCTTGTTGAATTGAAAAAAGTGGGCGAGAACTTTCCACACATTCTTGACACTCCAATGCAGGAATATGCTGAGATAATGATTTTCTCTGCAATTGTTGACAAAAAAGAAATTCCAACTCCTGAAGATCTCGATATAACTGTTTCTTCTTACTTGGGTGGTTTTCTTGACTGTTCTGGAGAAGTACGCCGCGCACTTCAATTAGCATTAAAAGAAGGCAAATATGACGATGCAGAATATTATTTCAAATGCATGAATGAAATTTACGATGAAATGATGTTGCTTAAGTACTCTGCTTCGCTTGTGGGTAACCTTAAGAGAAAGCAAGATGTGTTGCGTGGCCAATTGGAACACGCAAGAAGTGAAATGCTACGCGTTGCAAAATAAAATAAGCGTTACTGGTGTAAAACAAAAAAATGCTCGACATTAAATTAATTAGAAAAAATTCAGAAGTTGTAAAGCTAGATTTAGAGAAACGTGGCGATGCTGAAAAGCTAGCTTGGCTAAATGACTTGCTAATTCAAGATAAAGGATACCGTGAGTTTCTCGCTGAAGTTGAAGCGCTACGCGGCCGCCGTAATGTCCTTTCGCGTGAAATAAGCGAAGCGAAAAAACAAGGAAAAGACGCGTCTCAATTACTATCTGAAGCAAAAGAGTTACCTGAAAAATTAAAAGCAACTGAAGAAAAAATGGCTTTGGTGAAGAAGCAAGTTGACTTTTACTTAATGCGTTTGCCAAATATTTTACACAAAAGCGTGCCAGTTGGCCTTGATGATTCACAAAATGAAGTGTTACGCAAAGTTGGTGCAAAGCCTAAACTAAAAGCTTTCCAGAGCCACGTTGACCTTCTTGCACTTCATGGGCAGGATTTGGAACGCGCAGCGAAAATAAGCGGTGCACGGTTTTACTTTTTAAAAGGCGATTTTGTTCTGTTGGACATGGCATTACAGCGTCTAGCAATGGACTTGTTGGTCAAAAAAGGTTTCCTTCCAGTTCTTCCACCTCACTTGATGCGACGCGAGCCATATGAAGGCGTTACTGACTTAGCTGATTTTGAAAACGTTATGTACAAAATCGAAAATGAAGACCTCTACTTAATTGCAACAAGTGAACATCCTTTAACTGCAATGCATGGCGGCGAAATCTTTGAACCAGATGAATTGCCATTAAAATATGCTGGCATCAGCACGAATTTCCGTAAAGAAGCAGGAGCGCATGGTAAAGATACAAAAGGAATTTTTCGAGTGCATCAATTTAACAAAGTTGAACAAGTTGCTTTTACATTACCTGAAGACTCGTGGAAAATGCATGAAGAGTTGCTTAAAAACTGCGAGTCGTTCTTTAAACTCCTAAAAATCCCTTATCGAGTTGTAAACATTTGCACTGGGGACATTGGCACCGTTGCAGCAAAGAAGTATGACGTTGAAGCATGGATGCCTGCGCAAGACGCTTATCGCGAAGTTGCATCGTGTTCAAATTGCACTGGTTACCAAGCAAACCGCTTAGGTATTCGCTATCGCTTGAAAAAAGGCAGCGAAGAAAAAGAAGTTCCACACACGTTAAACAGTACCATGGTGGCAACAACGCGGGCAATTGTGGCGATCATGGAAAACTTCCAGAAGTCCGACGGCGCAATAAAAGTTCCAACTGCATTGCAAAAGTACATGGGAAACAAAAAAGAAATCGTTCCTCACAAGTCGTAGCCGTTCGAAAAGTCTATCAATCCCAGCGGAGCTAATAATTCTAGAAATTATGTGTTTGAAAAGTGAAATAGTGTTATGTCAACTGAATCTAAGGTTTTGTTTGAGTTCAAGAAAAGCATAGCGAAGCTTCGGGACTATTCCGGCCGCGGTACTGAGTTGATTTCGCTTTACATTACTCCCGGCTACCCTCTTTCAGACATTGCAGGTAAACTGCGTGACGAGTACAGCCAAGCTTCTAATATTAAGAGCAAGTCAACGCAGAAAAATGTGCAAGCTGCATTAGAAAAAATACTAGCTTTTCTAAAAACTTTTAAGAAAGTTCCAGACAATGGAATAGCTATTTTTTCAGGAAACATTTCACAATATGAGGGGCAAGTGGATGTACAATTATTTTTCATCGAGCCACCTGCTCCGCTTGGCACACAGTTTTACCGCTGTGAGTCAAAATTCGTTTTGGAACCACTTGAAGACATGCTTGAACACACTGGAACTTATGGATTAGTTGTAATAGATGGAAAGGATGCTACAATTGCAGTATTGAAAGGCAAAATGGTTAAAGTGTTACGCCATTTGCACAGCACAGCGCAACAAAAAGTGCACAAAGGGGGGCAATCTGCTGCTCGTTACCAGCGTATTCACGAAGAGACAACTGAAAAGTATTACCAGCGGGTTGGAGAAGCTATGGATGCATTCATGGAGATAAAAAATCTTCATGGAGTAATTGTTGGCGGGCCTGGGCCAGTAAAAGAAGATTTTGTTAAAGCTAAGTTTTACAATTATCAGTTAAAAATTATCGGCGTAGTCGACACTGGCTATTCTGAAGAACATGGGTTAAAGGAATTATTGGAAAAAGCTGAAGACGTGTTGAAAGAACAAGAAGGGGTTAAAGAGAAGAAGCTAGTTACGGAGTTCATTTCAATAGTTGCAAAAGACGGCTTAGCCGTTTATGGTTTAGAAGAAACACAAAGAGCGCTTGATGCAAAACGAGCAAGTAAACTACTTGTAACTGAAGGAATGGAAATTTACGATTGCGTGTACAAGTGCCCAACTTGCGGCAAAGAAGTAGCGAAGTCACTTGAAGAAAAAAGTGAAAGCGAACCATGCGAGTGTGGTTCACATCGTAAAATCGGGTTATGCCACTTGCGTATAGTTGACTTAGTAGAATTAGCTGAAAGCCAGGGAATTCCAGTTGAATATATTTCAAAAGAAACAGACGAAGGCAGACAATTCCACGCTTCCTTCAAAGGAGTAGGTGCTTTTCTACGTTACTAAACGCCAAGCGCAACTTGATGTAACGGCTGCTTGTGACTGATCCGGCTTTTGTCAAGTCTTTTCTTAAGGTGAACTAAAACTTTTGCAATAAAGTCATTACGCTTATCTCCCACTATGTGAACCGTTCCGCTTGTACCCGCTTGTTTGGCAAGATGGTCTGCCATTTCGTTAGCCAATTTATCTCGTAAACCCCCGATGTCGCGTATTTCGGGGCTTGTGTCAAACTCGCATATAACTGGTTCGCCATTCGCATCTAAAAGAAAATCCATGCTGCCAAAACCGAACATTGGTTGTTTATTCCATTCCGATTTTGGAATACGTAACCTTTCAATAAACGCTTTTCTTACCTTCTCTGCTTCGGCTACTACTTTTTGTGCTAGTTCGCCTTCAAGCAGCGTTACCTTTCCAGGATGTTCTGCTGTAACAAACTGGTCTTCGTTTGGAGGGTATAAGCCGCTATAGTTTGCTCTGGTTAAAGGTTTCTTGGCAGTTCTTACATACCCTGGAATAATTTTATTCCCAACTACGTAAACTCGAATGTCTTTCAAATAGTCATCAGGTGGCACAATGAATTGTTGGTAAAATTCATGATCGTGAGTGGGAAGAACCTCATCTTGTTTTTTGGGTACAAAAATTGAAACTCCAGCACCGCGGTGGCCAAGAAATCGGCCTTCTTTATCAAAACTCACTTTTTTTACCCACAAGGTACTCTCAACAGGAAGTTTTTTACCAATAAAAAAACGTTTGCCACTAACTTGGATGACCGTAGGCGGCACCCTTATTCCTGCATCGTGTAAAAGTCCATGGAAGCGCGAATGCGTGTGCGAAAGCTGCTCTACATAATCATGATTAACTACTTGCAAATCTCCACGCTTCATAGCTGCTTTAAGTGCGGGGCTATGTTCGGGCGAATTTGCTACTGATACATTAAACTCAGTAAATCCACTGCGATCAAAAACCACGTGTCTGCCTCTTGAAAGCCGGTCAAATTCAAAATGATCCGGCGCAATACGGCTCATTCTCGCGTGTAATTCTGGTGAAGGTTCCCGTATCGACTTATTAGCCATAATCAACATTAAACAAACAGCAAATTTAATTGTCACCTATAAGTAATTTTAACAGATAGTAATACTATTTATGAATTATGAATTTTCTTTTACTTCATGGCACAGGCGGTGGGCCAAGAGAATGCTGGTACCCATGGTTAAGCGAAATTCTTGAACGCAAAGGCCACACTGTTATTGCGCCACAATTTCCAACTCCAGATAGCCAAACTTTAGAAAATTGGTTTGAACTTATTAAAGAAGAAAATTATTGGAAGTATTTCGACAAAAATTTAGTTATAATCGCAAGAAGCATTGGCGTGCCATTTGCATTGCGTTTAATCGAACGCTCGCCTGCCAAAATAAAAGCAGCTTTTCTAGTTGCTGGCTTCTACACTGACATTGGCTTGCCACAATTTAAGCCGCTTGTTGATAGTTTTATTAGCAATTCGTTCGACTGGGAAAAAATAAAGTTTAATTGCAATAATTTTTTTGTGTATAATTCAGACAATGACCCAATTGTACCAATGGAAAAAGGAAAACAACTAGCTAAAAAGCTAAAAGTAGATTTAAAAGTTGTCCACGGGCAAGAACACATTTGGTTCGAACAATTTCCAGAGATATTGCCAGACATTGAAAAAGTCAGCGAAGAGTAATCGCGGCTAAAGTTTTCTAATAACTCCACTCGCTGCATCAACTTCTACCCTGTCCCCGTCTTTGAACGCCTTAGTTGCTATTTTAGTGCCAATTAAACACGGTATTCCCAATTCCCTGCTTACAATTGCAGCGTGACTCGTGATTCCGCCTTGGTCCGTTACAATCGCAGCAGCTAGTTTCATAGCGGGAACTAAATTTGGTTCAGTTGCATGTGAAACCAGTACGTCTCCATTTCTCATTTTTGCCATTTCCGAAGGTGAATTGATTATCTTTACAACGCCAATTGCTTTGCCTGGGCAAGCACAGTGGCCGCGAAGTTCGTGTGTTTCAATATTAGCGACTTGTAAACTGGAGATAAACGTTTGCGCTTCTTTGCCTGTAAAAATTTTGAAATCGTTTGAAGTTACAGTGAAGTAACATAATTTCTGGCGATTACGAAGCTCATTTGCATCGACTTCTCCACCCGATAGCGCATCTTCCATTTCATCGGGTAAAAGGTACTTAGCTTGCTTTTCACTTACTTGCAAGCGTTTGCCAATCTCGCGCATTAGTTTGTCTAACCGCCAGTAAAACTCAAGCACAATATCCTTGCGGTCATTCTTAACAACAGTAAACCTGCGTGCAACATCAAAAAGCTGCACATGTACTTCATCCATTCCGAGTTTAGCACTGTACATACTTTGCTTTGCAAGTGATTTTTTCTTCGCTTCTTCCATTTCTGCAAGCTTCTTTTCTGCGTTTACCCCTTGTTTGGCTTCGCTTGAAAGTAAATCAGCAAAATATTCGGGCGTCCATAAGATTGGACCTTCGTACCCGCGTGAAAGCCACCCGTATTTTTCAGCATGCGCTTCAATCATGCTTTTTAGCAGTTTAACATCCCGCCATCTTCCGTTGATAAGTGATTTTTTCCACTCTGAATTTTTTTCAATAGCAATGAGCAGCTTGAAAAAGTCCTCTTCTTGCAATTGCTGCAATGTTTTCTTTTCAACTGTTGTTAAGGCAGAAAACGCTTCGCCGCTCTCTTCAGTGGTTAACCCTAGTGCTTTTCCACGCTGAGCTACGTATTTGGACAACTTTTCAGAAAATGCATTGTGGCTCATGTCAAGCGTAGACGGAACTAACCCCACTCCGTACAGTGCTTCTATATGCTCGTTTGATTTATTGTAAATTTCAAGTAGCTCTGCATTCGTTTTCTTTGATAAATTCACGTTTGTGATTTCATTTATCCAAAACTCTTTAGCTTCACGCATTACTTTGTAAGTTTCTTTTTCAACCATATCTACAAATTTTTGATCGCGTATTTTCTCGATACCAACTTCAGCCAAGGCTAGTGCTTCGTTCGTATTCGCAATATGCCAAATTGCGCCATTTACCGATGCAGTTCTCCCTTCTTTGAAACTAGTGCCTAAGTATTGCTTTATGCGCCTAACCCAGCCAAGCCACGCGTAGGGCCAAGGAAATATGCTGGACACTGGAATTTCTTCAATAACTTGCCAATTAGTCATAAGTTTAACAAGTTTTTTAGAACGAGAAACGTTTTTCATAATA
>JAHFHN010000036.1:2965-7825 GCA_023246885.1 Microcaldota archaeon | reverse complement strand
CTCGGGTTAATTCAGTATCTTCGCCCCTGTCAAATGCGCCGTCTATTTCATCAAGTAAAATCAACCTGCGTTGATTGAATAGCCCCCTGCTATTCTCGCCTATTGCTTTACGCAGACTTTCTGGATCGCGTACATCTGAAGCATTTGTTTCAACCAGCGTCCACTCCATTTCACGTGCAAGTGCCCGCACAGCTGAAGTTTTTCCTATTCCCGGTGGGCCGTATATTAAAAGCGGTTTTTGTATTTTATTCCGTTCAAATTCAAGTGCCCAAGTTTTCATCTCTTTTCTACCGTCATCGTTTCCAATGACATCGTCAAGCTTCTTTGGGCTATATTTTTCAGTGAACAACGCGTGCAGCATAATGAAATACGTATAAAATGCGTTGCAAAAGAAGTTAAACCATTTCTCTCCGAATAAATACGTTATTTATGCTAGTTGGATTAATCGGAAAACCATCAAGCGGAAAATCAACTTTTTTTCAAGCACTTACAAGCGTGCCTGTAGAGCGATCAGCAAGGCCATTTACTACAATTAAACCGAACCGTGGCATTGGCTATATTGAAGTTGAATGCGTTGACAAGGAGTTCAATGTGCAATGTAATCCGCGTACAGGCTATTGCATTAATTCTCGCCGGTTTGTTCCAGTTGAAGTGCTTGACGTAGCTGGTTTAGTGCCAGGTGCACATGAAGGAAAAGGGCTTGGAAACAAGTTTCTCGACGATTTACGCCAAGCTGATATTTTGATTCACATAGTTGACGCGTCTGGTTCAACAAATGAAAACGGCGAAGCAGTTGAAACTGGCAGTCACGATCCAGTAAAAGATGTTCAATTTCTTGAACTAGAACTTAACTATTGGTTCAAAGGAATTTTAGAAAACAATTGGCACAAGCTAGTCAGAGAAGGTAACCTAAACAAGAAAAACGAAGAAGTACTCTTCATTCAATTTACTGGCCTAGGAATATCTCGCTACGCAGTACAAAAAACACTTTCAACGCTAAATTTAACCGAAACCCATTTGGCTTCATGGACAGAAGCAAACAAAATGCAATTCTGCCAAACCCTCCGCGAAATCGGTAAACCAATAATAATCGCTGCAAACAAATGTGACTTACCAACATCTGCAAAAAACATTGAAAAACTAAACCAAACTTTTCCAAACTATTTAATTGTCCCTTGCTCTGCAGAAGCAGAAATAACATTAAAAGAAGCAAACAAGCACGGCTTCATTAAATACATTCCGGGAGATGCAATATTTGAAATAACAAAAGAACTTAACGACGGCCAAAAAAAAGCAATGCAATTCTTACAACTTGTATTACAAAAGTTCAACGGAAGCGGAGTGCAAAAAACACTCAATGCAGCTGTGCTTGACTACTTAAAGTATTTGGCAGTATTCCCGGGTGGAGTGAACAAACTTGCTGACTCTCAAGGCAATGTCCTGCCAGATGTCTTTCTGCTTCCCCCAGGCTCAACTGCGCTTGATTTTGCGTTTAGTTTGCACACTGACATGGGTCGCGGCTTCATCAAAGCAGTTGATGTAAAGCAAAAGAAGCCAATTGGCAAAGACCATCCACTAAAACACAGGGATGTAATTGAATTATTCTTCAAGAAGTAATCCCTTGTCTCTAGCATAGCCTCTAATTATGTCGTAGTAGTCCTCAATTTTGTATCTCCGGTATTGGTCAACGCCCATTTGCCGCAAGTGTTGTGCCCTTTCTAATGGAACGCGGCTATCGTGTACAATGCGATGCAATGCATAACGATCTGCAAGAAATCTCGTAATCGCAAGGTGAACTGCTGTTGCAATTCCTTTTCTAACTGGTGCTTTGAACACTTCGACGTTACGGTCAAGCCCATGAGGGTGAAACAAACGCCAAGTTAACGTTCTTGTGAGTTGATTTAACGTAATTGAAGCATAAGCTGGCATGCTTTCTTCTGACACGCGTTCTCTATATTTTTCAATTGCTGTAAATTGATCTGGCGTTAGTGGAATAAAAAAGTGCAAGCGCGAAGTCCATTTGGGCCGAGTTCCAAGCTTAAGCGTAAAGTTGATTCTTTTGCCATCTCCAACCGTTTCATAGCTAACGTGTGCATTTAAACCCTGCTCCTCTGTTCTATGAATGGTGCGTATTTGTGTGGCCATATTAGTATAGCCTAAAGCTTCTAGATTTAAATTCCCGTCGTTTTTTGCTTTAATTTAATGAGTCTGCTTTTTCCTCTGCCGCCAATCTCCTTACCTTCAACTTCAATTATTTCGAGGATATTCCGCTGCGCTAAAGAATTAAGCGTGTTACGTGCAGTTCGTTCACTCGTAATTTTTTGAAGTAATTCATACATTTTACCACTTTGCATTCCATTTCCGTTTTCATTTGCTTGCAGTAATTCCACTATTTTTTTCTCAACTTCATTCAGCGCAACGGTATTCTCATTTTGCTCTCCTTTTTCTTCAAATGCACTGCGAATGTGCTGTTCAGTTATTTTTATTCCGTCGCGATCTGCAAATCTAGCAGCTCGCCACAAGCAACGCAGGGCAATTCTGCAGTCTCCGCCTAATTTAGCAGCGTGGCCTGCGCATAATCCAATCACTTCTTCATTCCACGAGCCAGGTCGCAAGGCTATTTTTGCACGTTCACGTAAAATATCTTTTAATTCACTGGGTGAATATTTCTGAAATTCTAACCTCAGCGGCGAAAATGAGCTTAGTATGCGCTTATCAATTGTATCTAATAAATTTGATTTATTTGAAATGCAAACTATTCCTATGTTGACTCCGTGATTTTCTCCAGCTCTAGTTAAATCATAAACGATTCCCTCTTCTTTTTTCAAACACAATTGGTCGAACTCATCTAGGAAAACAATGATTGTAGACTTGTTTTTTTTCGTCATTTCAATTATTCGGCTGAACACTTCATCTCCAGCTAATCCCCTGCGCGGAAACCCAATGCCAATTGCTCCGGCTATTTGCGATAACACTGCTAGCCGCGTGTTAAATTCCCAGCAATTAATATAGGTCGAATAAACGCTTGGCTTATACTCTGATAGTTGCTTACACGTAAACTTTGCACAAGTAGTTTTACCAGCTCCAGTTGGGCCAAATAAGAATAAGTTGTCCGGTCGTTTGTTTGCCAAAGCTGGTTTCAAAGCATCTTCAATTAGTTGCAACTGCGACTCGCGATGAATAGGCGTTTCAGGCACAAACTCAGGCGATAGTGTTGCTTCACTTGTAAAAATTCCTTCACTTTCAACATGCGCCATGATCCTTGTCTTCTCCCAACTATTATTTATTCAACAGAACTTTATATCCTATTTACCCTGACACCTTTGTGCAGAAATATAATAAATAGTTTCAACCATTTGAGTTGATTAAATAAAATGCGCAATTTAAATTTGAAAGATTGGCATATGCTGTTCCGCACTGAACACGCACTCATTACGTTTTTTGGCGTACTAGTTGGTGAATTACTCGTTACGCGCAGCTTTTCTCTTTCTCTTCTCTTCCCAACTATTGGGCCCGTGCTTATCACGCTTGCTGCTTTTGTAATAAATGATTATTTTGGACTAAAAACCGACAAAGCAAATGGCCGCAGGGATAGGCCACTTGTTAGTGGTAAAATCAAACCCGAAACTGCCTTGTACGCTGCAATCGTGTTATTCGCATTTGGCTTAGCATTCACTTGGTTTGTCAACTCGCTTGTATTCATATTGGCAGCAGTTTATGTTTTCCTCACTCTTCTCTACGATAATGTTTTCAAAAAGCTCCCTTTGGTCGGCAACCTATTCATTGCTTTGACAATGACGGCTCCTTTTGTATACGGCAATTTTGCCGTTGCTAATTTTCTTCTTCCAAGCGTAATGCTCATTTCTATAATTGCATTTCTAACTGGCACTGGCCGCGAGTTAATTATAACCTTGCGTGACGTAGCTGGAGATAAGCGTGCCGGCGGCACTACGTTACCAATGCTAATTGGACCAAAAAACACAGTTATTCTTTCGGCAGTACTTATTTCAATGGCAGTACTACTTTCTTTTGCCCCGCTTCTATCATTTTTAAATATTTTACCGTTTTTAGAAAAAACCACGAGCGATGCCCAAGTGCTTTACGTGGCATTAGTTTCAATATGTGACTACTTACTATTGACCGCAGTTTTCAAAACACTTAAAAGTCAAGACTTGGTTACATTAAAAGAGTGTAGAAACAAAACGTTACTTGCTTTGGCAATAGGTGTGCTTGCGTTTTTGAGCTTCGCACTTTTATGAAGTGGCCAATGATTCTTAAACAGAAAATGAGGTAATAAAATTTAATGACTTTTGCAAACGATATTACGGACTTAATAAAATTCGCGTTTAGTTGGGTTAATGAAAAAAGTTACTGGACGCTCTACTTGATTTTTGCCGTTCTTTACTTCTTCATTAGTTTATTCGATGTCACTAGCTTTACTCAACTTTTTGATTTTCAAACAACTGGCATAATGATTGCATTCGCAGTTGTACTCTTGTATCTAGTTGTTATACTTCTGCTAGTTTACTTCTCGTTAAAACTCCTTTTCAAAGTTATGCTACTTAAATTTTCAAAAGTGCGCGAATTCAACATTTCAACCGTATTAGGATTAATTGCAATTAGCATAGCTGAATTACTAGCCGCAGTGTTTTCAGTTTTTGAACTCAAATGGCTAGTTTTACTAGCTATTGGAATAGTCTTTGCAATTGGCGCAGTTCTCTCAATGTCAAATACGATTTTAGCAATTGCACTTGGAATATTAGCCGCTTTGCCGCTTTTACTATACGTTGTAATTGTAATGAGAAACTCAATGCGTTTATTTGCAGCAACTGGACTTTACTTAGAAGGTGGAAAAATCCT
>JAHFHN010000036.1:0-2938 GCA_023246885.1 Microcaldota archaeon | reverse complement strand
CAAAGCACTGAAAATATTTGCGCTTGTTATCGTTGAATTAGCAATCATCTATGCTTTTACTTTCGTTGAATTAGTTCCGCAATTACTAGCCGGGCTTGGCGATATGATGTTCAGCTTTGTCGGTATTCCAATTCGACCGCTATCTGCATTAATTTCTGCTGTTTTCTCGCCAGCACTTGTAATAATTCAAACGTTCTTCTTCGTAGGAATATATGCTTGGATAAAAGGTAGTGCAAATACTCTGCCGGTTTCAAACGTTAAAAAAACGCCGACGAAAAGCGTAAGAAGTAGAATAATAGAAAAGAAAAAGTGAAGAAAAAGAAGAAGTGAAAAAAAAGAAAAAATTGAAAGATTAAACGATTTTTTGGTTTTAAACTACTTCAAGTTTTCCAAATTTGCCAAGAGTTAATTGAGGCGTATCCTTCCAGACGTTTACATAGCCATTAGTTATTTTAACGTTGTTGCCTGCTTGAACCTTGTCAATATCATCATTCCACAATACAAGTACGATTGTACCGCTTGCATCGCGTAAAGTTGCATTTGCAACGCGTAATGTTCTACCATTCTTGTTAAATTCACGTGGAGCTTCGATTTCAACTATTTCGCCTTGTACTTCGACATTTCCAGTGCCGGGAGTTAGTTCAGATATGTTCATTGTATTATTTTTCACCTTTTATATCAAAATGCACCTTTATTATATTCCGGGTGTAACCCTTCAATGCAATTTAAAAGTCATTTAAACAGGATATGACTAAGATAAAAAACTTAGCTTCTTAAAAACTCTTGGCTTCAAAAAATGGAACAAATAGATATTGACACAATAAGGAAGACTTTGCACCCACTTGGCGAATATGCCGAAGCGCGTATAGAATCCACGTCAGTCCAAGAATATTCGATGAAAAATGGAGTACTGTTAGGCGCAGCAGCTTACGGTCGCAGCGGAGTTGGAGTACGCTTCCTGCAAAAAGGCAGTCTGGGTTTCTATTCAACCACTAATCCCGCAGACTTATCTGGCCTATCGAGCCGCGTGTGCACAATGGCTCAACGTTCACTTGCATCAAGCGAGTCATACGCATTATCGCAAGAAGAGGCTTACAACGCTAAATATTCGGTTGTACAAAAAGAGCCAGTTCAAAACGTTTCTCCAGAACAATGTATTGAATTACTAAAAACTATTGACGCAAACCTTGCATCTGAAAAAGTTTCATCCCGTTTTCTCTCACTTGAACTTGAATACATTGAAAAAACGTTTGTCAATTCAAACGGTAGCGAAATCAAATCATCTATTCCTCGCATAAGCTTTCATTATTTATTTACAAGTGAAAATAGCCAGCGTTTTTGGCAAAAAGGAGCTTGCGAAGGTTTTGAAGTGTTCAAAAAGTGGAAACTTGAAGACGCGATTCCATTAGAAGCTAGAGAAATCGCAAAAGCTAATCAAAACGCTGAACACGTAACCGGAAAATTTGATTTAGTCGTATCCCCCGAAATAGCTGGAATAATTGCGCACGAAAGTTGTGGACACCCGTACGAAGCCGACCGTATTCTTGGCAGGGAAGCAGCGCAGGCAGGCGAATCGTTCCTAAAGCTCAACATGCGCGGTACTCGTTTTTCAAATGATTGTGTTTCAGTTATCGATGACCCAACTATAAAAGGGAGTTTTGGCTATTTTGAATTCGATGATGAAGGCACTCGCGCAAAGCCAAAGAAATTAATCGACCACGGCAAAATAAATGCACTCTTAAGCGACCGCATTAACGCAGCTGCAATAAATGAAAAAAGCAGCGGCAATTCACGCGCAGCCGGTTTTGACCGAGAACCATTAATCCGAATGTCAAATACCTTTTTTGAACCAGGAACAAAATCTGAACAAGAGTTATTCGAGAATGTGAAAAACGGGGTTTACATAAGGCGCTTCATGGAATGGAACATTGACGATATGCGTTATAACCAAAAATACACTGGTTGCGAAGCATACAAAATAGAAAACGGAAAGTTAACTGCGCCAGTCAGTAACCCCACAATTGAAATCACGACCCCGCAATTGTACAGCTCAATTACAGATGTTGCAAATAATCTAGAGTTCCACGCTGCATCATGCGGCAAAGGAGAACCAATGCAAGGGATGCCCGTTTACATGGGCGGGCCAAGCCTACTAATTAAGGGAATTAATCTAAAGTAACTTTCTAAATTATTTTTCTGAACTACCATTCTGAACTATTTTCGCTATTTTCCAATTAGCCGCCTGAATTTACTCACGTCTACTATGGAGGTACCAGTTTTATCTGGAGCGTAGTAATGCTTAGCACATTCAAGCGCAAGCCAAGCGTATAATTTTTTTTCATGTCCTGGAAACTTGTGTGCATATTGTTCAAATAACCCAACAACGTTCCAGCCATGTTGCTCGTTTAAATCATAAATTCGCTTTAATTTTGGCGGCAAATTTGCCACATATTCGCTTTGCTTTTTTTCGTCTGAAAGGAACTCTTCAATTTCTGTCACATGATTAAATCCGACGAACAACCTTATAGGCAATCCCGTTGCATAAGCGCGGTGATACGCTGCCCTTGCCATAAGTAAACTGCGAAAGGTAGTGAGCGATTCAGTATATTCGCGCGCTTTGATTTCATCAATACCTCGCTTGGAAAATTCTGCAATTAGCCCTTCTTTAGCTTCTTCTGTTTGTTCTCGTGTAGTCCTCGTAAGCTTTGCCGCTTCTCGCATCTCGTCGTCTATTTCTCTTTTTCTCAATTCTCTATATGTGAAGTCTTCGTGATTTATTTTTCCACCATCACTTACTTCCAAGTTGCGCAACATTTCAAAATGCTCAACTGGCTCAACTTCCTTAGACAAAGGAACGATAGTTTGAAGTGTTTCCCGCAAAAAATCACGGCTAACGCGTATGTGAAATCCCGCGCCGCCCTTTCGCAGAGCGTAACGT
>JAHFHN010000035.1:497-7870 GCA_023246885.1 Microcaldota archaeon | reverse complement strand
TTGGAAATGCACTAGCCGGTTTAGCTAGAGAAACTAATTCCGATACTTCCTTTACAAAATCTGCTTTAGAAGCGTATTTTATGTAATCTGGGCCAGATAAGTGGTAAACCGCCATTCGCTCCGAATTGAAGGGGGTTCCATTTGGATGTGCCTTTCTTGCTTCTAGAAGCGCACCAAGCGCGGTTGTTGCCTTTATATTGAACATTACGCCCACGCACCCATCGCTTTTTGCTTCAGGTACTGTTCCAGTTCTAACAGCATGAGCCAAGCTTCTATTAGCTGCAATTGTAAAATCAACCAACTTTTCAATTGGAACACGCGCAATTGCACTGCCGTTAGGAACTTGATAAAACAACGCACCATGGCGAGGCGGACCCGTCAGATGTGCAACTTGCCCATCGGACATCACAACTCGGTCAAACAGATCGTACCTTCCTGCCTTTATCCACGAATTTAAAACTGAACGAAGCAGGGGCGTATGAGCGTTAAGGTACTCACTCCAGGTTACCACCGAACCCGCACCTTGACCATACGCTTTTTTAGTAGTTTGGTAATGAAGCGCAGCTAATGTGCCTGGAATTTCGCTTTTTGTGGTACCGAGAAGCTTAGCAAGCTGGGATTTCTGCTCGTCAGAAAGTTCTGAAAAAGGACTTACGTGATCAGCTAAAGAATGCCCCGCAAGGTCTTTTGCATGGTAAAATATGTAATTCGGACTATGGTCAAACATCACCGCCCCGGGCCGATAGTTCTTGTCATGCCCTAGTAAATTACGATCAAGCAACAGAAGCGTAACTCCCGGGTTTCTAAATTCGCGCTTTTTTGCAGAGAACTTCGCTGCACCGGCTAAATTGTAAAGACCAACGTTCCCTAAATGCGCGCTGCGCACTATTGTTTGGCTGCGCGAAAGTTCTGCCAATTGCTTGGGGGTAACTTCACCATGTGTTTTAAACTCTAGTTGTGGCATTTGTTCACCTTAGATAGTTTAATGCATAGTTCTTATAAATCTCTGCACCGTCGACTAGTTCCTGAATCGAAATGCACTCTCGAGTAGTGTGGCACAAGTCAGTATTCCCAGGTGCGAAGACAATTGAAGAATAGCCTGCTAAGTTTAGAAACTTTGCAATAGTAGCGCCAGACTCAACAATTATTTCCGGCTTCTTTCCTGACTTGCGCAACGTATCCACTAATAGCTTGACAAACGGCTGGTCAGAGTTAACTTCATGTGGTGCGTCGTATCGGTAAACTGTAGTTTTCAAATTGAAATTTTCATCTGCTGCTTTGAGTCTAGCACAAATTTTTTCAATTTCGGCCATTACATTTTCCTTCGTCTGACCCGAGTTTAGCCGCATATCTATATCCGCATCGCAATAATCCGGGACAATGCTCTGCTTTGTTCCTCCTTTAACAACACCAACATTTAGACTAGTCGGCCGAAAAGGCGGTTTTGGCTCAAACTTGAGACGCTTAAACTCCTGAACAAAGTCAGACAGCATGTAAATCGCATTGATGCCAGTTTCTGGTCGTGACGAGTGCGCAGTTTTACCATTGCAGTGCACCTTGAAACGCAACACACCCATTTCCCCAACTTCCACGTTGAAATTCGTCGACTCAGTTACAATACCTGCAGTTGGCCGCAATTGAAATTTGTCCATTTCTTTCAACAGTCTCTTGGCACCTAGCACGGATCCTTCCTCTTCATCTGCAAATGCACCGATGACAAGCTGACCATTGAGCTGCGCTCCACTATCTGCAATTTCCCTAGCCGCTTCTAAAATACAAGCCAACGGCCCTTTATCATCAACTGCACCTCGACCGAAAAGCACGTCGTTTTCAACACGTGGCGGCTCGACTCCAAACGACGGGACAACATCACTGTGCGCACAGTAAAAGAGCTGTTTACCTTCGCCAAGTTTTCCAATTACGGTTACCCTACCCTTGACTGGTTCAAACAAAGAAACTTTTGCACCGATGGAACGCAAGTAATTCGACACATGCTCTGCTATTGCTGCTTCATTTCCGGGCGGATTTTCGCTGTTTATCTTCAACAACTCAAGTGCAGTTGTCGCGAGTTTATTTTTATCAACCATTTTGTAATTTACACCTTCACTTCTTTGAACGCAATTGCTTTGTTGTGGCTAGCTGTACGCGCTTCGCGTTGCTTGTGCCACCCGAACGGAGTCCGGACTACGCGTAGGCGCCTGTTTTTAGCCGAAACGCCACGTTCGATTTGTTTGAGAAGCTGAACTGCAAAATGCGGATTAGCTAGTTGTGCATTGGTCAAGTGCGCAAATGGGTACAGCACAATTACTTGCGCGTTTACTTTTCTTGCCGCTTGGTAAATCTTCTCGCAAGCCTTGTCCAACAACTTTGCCACGTCCTTACCTTCTAAGTCTTCTTGTAAGATAGTTGTAAATGCCACAAGCGCATTCGTCGCTTCGCCTTCTAGCGGCGCATCGTCGTCGACGATTAACTCGCCAGGCGCAAGAGTCTTCCACTTGAAGTAATCAGTGTGTTCAAACAGCACTAACATGGAAAGCCACCTCTAGGGAAATTAAGCGAAACAAGCAAAGTTACAAGTAGGTATAGTAAAACATCCATAGCACAGAAGCACCGTTTAGTCGAAAATCGACTTAAACAATAACGCTGGCTAGAATGCCTTTAGGCATATGCCAGTGATAAAAGTAGTTAAAACTAGCGAAGTGAAATGCGCCTTGCAAATTACCGCTAGTTTTCATAGTGAAAAATATTTGTAAAGAAGGTTAAATAAAAACATTCCTATACAAGCATATAAAAAAGAGATCTTATAAAAACGTTAGAACTAGGGGAGTTGTAAAATAAATGGAAATTAAATCACTTGACTTGCGAAATCGTAAATTGGTAATGCAAGCTGCTGAGATTTTTGTAAAACGCTTTGGTGCGGGATCTTTTTATAATGACCCGTGGGACGTTGAAAGCGTAGTAAAAAACGTATTTGCTGAAAATAACAAAAAAAAGGACGGAAAACTATTCGTTGCAATAAAAGATGGGCAAGTCATCGCAGTGGCCGGGTCGCATGCATTTGGAGCATTTATGCACGAATGGGGACACAAACATTTGCCTGAAGAGCACCGAACTAAATTTAAGCCGTTTGGTAAAATTTACTATTTAGATTTCATCGCAGTACATCCAGATCACGAGAATCAAGGCATCGGACGCAAGCTTGCAGAAGCAAGGCACGAATATGGTAAAAGGCTAGGTTATGATTCAGTTGCGCTGCGCACAATTCACCCCGCAAGAGAAAAACTAGCAAGAAGCATGGGATATAAAATGTTATTTGAACACAGTGGGTCTGGACGCGTAGCTAGTAGCACTATTACTCAACGCAAGTATTTTGCAAGAAGGTTGTAATGATGAAAACAATTGAACTTTCAAGCGAGTTAATTAAACTACACAAGTATGATGGCGGCTCAGATAAGCGTGCGACAGTTGACTTAATTAAAACCTACTTGGAAAAAAATAATTTACACGTTGAACTAATAACTAGTAATGGAATTGTAAGCGTAATAGGCTCAACTAAAGGCCGAAAAGAAAATAGTAAAAAGATAATTTTAAACGGCCACTACGACACGGTTCCACCTTCAAGTAGTTGGACTGTTGACCCGTTTAAGGGAAATATTAAAGGTGGCTACATTTGGGGACTCGGCGTAGTTGACATGACTTGCAACTTAGCCGCCATGATAAACACAAGTATAACATTGTCAAAAGAAAAATTACCAGGCGAAGTTGTCGTGGTTGCTGTTGGAGATGAAGAGAAAGGCGGGCATAATGGCACTAAAGCTACATTAGAAAAAGGAGTCGCAGGAGATTATGCAGTGATTGGCGAACCAACTGGGATGAAACTAGCAGTTGGGCATAAGTCAATAATTGAAGTAGAGCTAGTTGCTACAGGTAAATCTGCGCACTCTGCGTTTCCAGTAGCTGGTAAAAATGCAATTCACATGATGGCAAAAGTGTTGAACGATTTAGTAGAGGAATATAAACCTAAGTTTGATAAATACGAAGAGCTATTCGATCAAATTACGCTTACAACCGGAACAATCAGAGGAGGAACTGCAGTTAACGTAGTTGCAGATAAATGCACTGCTGAGTTGAACTTCAGGTTACCTCCAAAGATGGACAAGGATAAATTCTTGAACGCATTGCAAAAGCAATGCGGCGAAGTTAAAGTAAACACGCTACTTGCAGATAATGGCTGGATCTGTGATGAGAAATCGGACTACGTACACACCGCATCACAATTACTCGAAAGAATCACTGGTTCCAAAACACAGTTAATGCACAAACTTGGCGGAAATGACGCTCGCTTCTACAGTGCGGCCGGCATACCTACAATAAACGTCGGAGCCGGAAATATGAAGTTGTTACATGCACCTGACGAACGCGTTTCACTAACAGAACTAAAACAAGTGGAGCAATACTACTGTGAACTTAGTAAAAAACTATTAGCGTAATCTTTCAACTAAATGTTTTGCTGCGGTTTTGTTAATTTTACTAGCAGCTGAAAGGAAAGTTTCTTCTGCTTTTTGACGATCTGTAACTGCAACCATAAGTAAACCATCTCCTTCTTGAAGCTTAACTCTGCGGTAAACAAAATTATTTAATTTTTTGTCGTGATGCAAAGGGGGTGAATCATACAAAGATGAACCAAAAGCTCCGCGAATCACTAATGTTTTTGGATCAAATGGTTTTTCTGGAGATAAATGTTTCGCTAGATGAGCCGCAGCTTCTTTTACATGTTTTGGAAGTTTAACGCCAGGACGTGGGTGAATACCTAATTTAGATAGTGAAGCATATACAATCGGACTTTGTGTGCGGGAACTAACGTGGGCGAAATTGTGACCATGACTAATCGCGTATAGCACTGAAAATGGCCTAACGATACCGTAAATTCCCTTACCAGAATGTTCTCGATCTACGCCAGTACCTGCCAAATATAGCATTTCGCCAGAAGGTAGTTTCAAATGTTTATTGCTAGAAAAACCAATTATACGTTCGCCTTTTCGTACAACAAAAAGTGTGTCAATGGGCATAGTGTGCGCAGCTACATCTTCTCGAGTCATTTGTGAACCAAAGGCGCTTTTGCCAACTCTAGTTAATTCATCAACTAGCTGCTTTTGTTGGATAGCACTTAGAGTTTCAGCTGGGCTATCAATAGCTTCAATTGAATATGGACGTAAGTGAAAACGCATAGTAGAATAATGCTCACGGGGTTTAAAAAACCTTTAAAAGAATTGGAGGTTTAATTCCTACGTGTCTGAAATAAAAGTAGAGGAACTAAATTATCGTAAAAAACAAGACGTAGAAGAAACTGCAAAACTGCACGGCACTGCTTTTTCCGGCTACCCTTGGTTTGAACACTGGCCGCTAGAAGAATCATTGAAAGAAGTTCACAGCTGGAAAGCATTGAAAAAAAATGGAAGGGGAAAAGTTTTTGTAGCACGTGCACCTGATGGAAGAATTATAGGATTAGCAGTTGGACATTTGCACCAGCCAACAAAACACTCCAAAGAAGTAAGCCAAAAACTCGGAAAAGGAAAACATTATTACTTACGCAAAATTGCAACCCACCCTGATTTTCTTCGTAGAGGAATAGCAAAGGCATTAACGGCCGCTAGGTTAAAACATGCTCAAAAACTTAATTGCACTAAAGTCTACGGCTGGACTAGTGTCGATAATACGCCAAAAATAGAACAATTCGAAAAAGAAGGGTTCAGAGACTTTCACAGAGAGGTAACTAAAACCGGCGGAGTAAAATCAGAACGAGGCTATTATAACAAGCGATTAAAATGAAAACAACTAAAAGTAAATCCAAGATTCGACGCGGCGTATTTGCTGTTGTGCTTGATAAGAAAGGCGATGTTTTAGTATTGCATCGTGTGCTTAATTGGCGGGGTTGGGAGTTGCCAAAAGGCGGTTTAGATGGCCACACTGAACGCGAAGCTTTGGCTGAAGAATTATGGGAAGAAGTTGGCCTTCGAAAAAAAGACTGTAGCATTATTCGAAAAAGCAAAGTGGTTGTGAAGTTTAAGTTTGGAAAAAAGTACGAGAAAAAGCACGGCTATACACATGCTAGTTACACGGGTTGGCTTGTGAAGAGTAAAACGCGTCGCGTTTCATTAAAGCATAACCACGTTCAAGAACACGACGCTTTTAAGTGGGTCACGTGGAAAGAAGCGTTGAAATTGTTTAAATTCTCAAACCAAGTGCAAACAATGAAGAAAATAGCCAAGGAATTCAACTTATAAACTTTGGCAGCACAATAAATACACTCAGTTTTAAGCAAATTTAGTTCAAATTAATGGGTTAATACTTTATGGGTTCTAGACCGCGAAAATGGAAGAAATCTGGCAGAATGCGCTGGAAATGGGTAAAGAAACGCCGCAAGCGCATGAAGCGCAAGCAGAAACGAAGAGTCGGAGAACTTTAGGAATTTTCCAACTCCCTACTCTTTTGAGTTTTCTTCCTTTTTTCAATTTTTTCTAAAAACAACTTTAGCGCTAGCGCGGTTTTTGAACAGTTCTACGGCCACACTAGTAATAATGCGCCGATTAGCATTAGTATTGAAACCGCTAGTTTTTCAACTATGTTTTTTTCGTGAAATAGTTTGCCAGCTAATAGCGCGGAGAATAGTATGCTAAGGCGCTTAATTGCAACTGCTATGCTTATGTAAGCCGCTGAAGCTGCAAATGCAAAAGTTAACCTTTGTATAATGGATAAGAAAGCTACAAAAATAGTGATTTTCAAGTCTTGCGAAAAGATTTTTTTCAAATCTCGCTTGAATTCCTTGTCGAAAAACGCGAAAAACAATAAGCTATTAAGGGCAATGAAGAAATGCGCAAGCAATAAATAAGTAAATGGATTCACTGCGGCAAGTAGATGCTTATCAAGAATTGCGGTAACTGCATAGAATAAGCCTGCAATTAGCATAAATAGAAAATATTGTTCTTTTCCTTTTGTTTTAATGTGAGGAAAGAACTTGCCGCGGTGAACAATTAGCTCTAGTGCTAGTACTCCCAACAGTATGAGGCAAACGCCTGCTATTTGTTTGAAAGATAAACGTTCTCCTACGAATAGAAAAGCTAGAAAAGGCAAGAAAATGAAGTTAAGTAGAGTCAGCGGGCTGGAAACAGATAGTTCTAAATGTTTGACTCCTTTTGCAGTAAGCCAAAACGCAGCTGCGGCTAAAAGCATAGCAAAGTATATTGCAATTATGAGTTGCGGCGTAATGGTTGAAAAATCAAAGTAGATAAAAAAAGGGAGTGAAATAACTAAAGCTATTAGCGCATGTGTAACTGAAAAAGTAAGCGAATGCTCGTGTTGTAAAATCTTTTTTT
>JAHFHN010000035.1:0-487 GCA_023246885.1 Microcaldota archaeon | reverse complement strand
CAATTGCAGAGGCTATTGCAAAAAAATACCATTCCATTGAAGTGTTTAACGCTCCACGTATCTTGCTCTTGACTCTATTTCACGAATCTTTGATATTAATTGCTTGGTTTGTTTTTCACCGTATTGTGCCGCGTATCCTTTGATGAAATACTTGAATTGAAGTTCAGATACGGACTTAAAAAATAAGAGTAAGTCAATGGCGCGTTCTTCGTCAGTTGCATTGAATTGCGATAAGCCAAAATCAAATATGAAAACACTTTTGCCGTCAGTCATGAAATTTGAAGTAGTTGAATCCCCGTGGCTTATGTTTGCAAGGTGAAGTTTTGCAAGTTGAGTGCCGGCATCTGCTAAAATGCGTTTGGCATTTTTTTGATTTTTTTTATCTTGTAGGTAGTCAACTAGTTTAACTCCGTTTAATCGCGTTTCGATTAATTCGCATCGTTCAAGGTCAACTGATAATACAAGCGGGCAGTTTGTCCCAGTTGCT
>JAHFHN010000034.1 GCA_023246885.1 Microcaldota archaeon | reverse complement strand
TTTGCGTTCTTCCCAGAGTTGAACTTTGCCGAATTCAGTTTTTACTTCAGCACGGACTTCTTTGTATTCAGCTGGCCAGTCGCTTCTTCCCAAGCAACGCAGTGACCAGGCAGTATCATCAGAATTACGCTGAAAAGCTTCGTAAACTGCGCCTATTGACCGGCCTTGTTTTTCAAAGTCTCCTGGATTTTCAACAACTATTTTGGCAAAAAACCAGTTGAAAAATTCATCGTTAAGCGAAGCTTGTAATTCAAGTCGCTTTTTAGTTGCCTCTTCAAGTTCAATTGCACAGCGAGTTTTATCGGATGTTGACCAGGCGCGTTGTTTGTATTGGTCAAAATTTTCAAACCCTTCGCCCCATGCAGATATCCAAACGTTTGGTTCAATTTCTCCAGAGTTACGCTCAGCGCAGTTTCCACCTAATTCAGCACTTGCAACTTGTTCGATCCACGAATCTCCTTGCTTGCATTGGAACTGTACAACGCGACCGTTATCTTCACTGCATCTTGCCGGCGCGCAGTCATTGTCTTGCTTACATTCAGTGCATTGATTCTGACTTTCGCACCCATTTTGTCCGTCGCCATCGCAGTCAAAAAATCCTTGTTTGCATTCACACCATCCTTTTTCTGGAGTGCAAAATTGGTTAATTGAACAAGAATCTGGACAAAATTGCTTTTGTCCTTCTTGATCGCTTCGCTCAAATGTTTGGGATTGCGGCAAAGGTATGCTTACCTCTAGTCCGGTAAAGGGAGATATTGAAAAATTAGTAGAGTTCACGTTGTTCCGGTCACTTTGCACAGTGGATTCAATTTTAACAGAAGCATTTTGACTTTCTGCATCACGCTGTGGCTCTTTGGTTTCATTACTATCGAATTGATCAGGCATGTTCGGATCATAAGTGCGATTTTGTTGGGTTTGGTTTTCATCTTGCGATGACCAATCCGGTTGCTTCGGCTCTTCGCGTTGTTGTGGAACGCATTGCCTTATGTTTATACACGCGCAAGAAGTGCGATCGGCATATTGGCATTCGCTGCATTTAATGTCACAAGTTGACTGAATGCAAACAGCATTTGAACACGTTTGGCTTTCTCCACAACTTATCTGATCTTCTTTTTGTGAACAATATGAACTTGTCTTGGATTTTGTTACATTAAACAAGCTTTGCTTGAATTCAAATTCCTTTACGTTTTCTTTAGTGAAATCACTTTGTTCAGCGAATATGCGCTCCATTTCAGCTACAACTTGCTCGCTTGTTGCAGTTCCTAGTTCATTTCTACCGACGCGGTTCATTAATTCATTTGAAAGTTGCTGGTAATCATTAGATAGTTTTTGTGCGTGTTGAAAATTGTAACTTGTTGGATTTAAGTCAAAATTAGCACTAGTGCGTTTAAGTTCATTTAACACTTCACGTATTCTCGAAATATAAGCAGATGAAGTTGGAAGCATAAATGGATTGACTTTTTCATCGGTGCTTAAAGGCAAATCTCGCATTTCAACAGCACGCTGATCCATTTCAATCCATGAATTAAACCCGTGCCAGTTTTGGTCAGTCCATTCATCTCCACTTAAGCGCAAAGTAATAGATTTTCCAGAATATATGAGCGCATTCCACTTGAGCTTATTTGAAATTCCACCTTGTTGGCCGAACCATGATTGCAGTGATTCTTTGCAACTCAATTTATTTTCGCGTAAATAATCGCCAATACCTCGTTCAATTTGAACTGTTTTTAATGCAGCTTCTTTTAGCTTTTCATCATTGCCTCTTGCTTCTTGAAAAACAGTCTTGAACTCAGTTGCAATTGACGCTATATTGAAATTTAGATCTTGTTTAAACTCTGGCCTTAATTCAAAGTTATAAAATAGGAATGAACCATCATCGCGTTCAATAACTTGTGGCCAGCTATCTATAACTACTCGAATTTTTTCACCATTGTAAAGTACTTTTCTCCAAGCTGGTGCCGGAGCGGTGAGTCTAACTGATTTGCGGGATATCGGCGACCATGCCCAGGCTTCATGTTGTGTTGGCTCACCGAAAATAGAACGCATTTGGTTCTGATCCCACCCCATTTCTTGCCATTCTCCTTCGCGATCATCCGATTTTTCAGAAGAAATTGTTATGACACGTGCGTTTAACGATTTGAATAACTTCTCGCGTTCCGTAGTAAGCAAAACATTGAATTGCAATAAATTAATCTCGCCACTTTCGTATTGCTGCGCATAAGTGGAAACAGAAGTTGAAAGGGTATCCGCGAAACTAAGAGAAGCAAAAGACAATAAGACAAATGCAAAAAACCAGTTTTTCATGCTAAAAAAACTACGAGTTCACTTCTTATAAAAGCTCCTAAAGGCATTTGTACCATGACCATTAGTGCGAATCAAGATACTGTTTTGCTTTGAATATAGTAACGCAACTTGCTCCGTGTGTTATTTCGTCTTTCATTATCATTTCAATTGCGTTTTCTAGTTTTATTTTTACTGGAGCAATTACTTCGTGCGCGTCTTTTTTAGCCGCGCCAAATTTTAGTTTTCGTGCAAGAAAAAGAAAAGTGTTTTTTTCAACAAAAGTTGTTAATGGATCCGTAACTCCTAAGTCAATCCACTCTTGCGCCTCTATTCCCAGTTCTTCTTTTAGCTCTCGCTTTGCAGCTTCCAAGGGCGTTTCGTCACTTTCTATTCCGCCACTTGCGACTTCAATTGAATCACGTCCAATTGCGTAGTGAAATTCTTTTGTTAAGTAAGCGTAGTTTTCGTCATCAATAGCAAGTACGGAAACTCCGTCTTTGATTTTAATTATTCCAAATAAACCGGGAGTACCATCTGGCGCAGTCACCTTATCTTCTCGCACTTCAATCCACGGGTTTTTGTATTTCAACTCGCGCGATTTAACCGTCCAAGGACCATGTTGTTTTTCCATAAAGAAATTTCACTGTTCTGGTTTCCAAATAGTATCGCCTATGCTTGCATTTTGGTTAGCTTTTCTTGCTAATACAAAGAACAAGTCAGATAAACGGTTTAAGTAAATGCAAAGTTGTTCGTTTACTGGCGAGTTTTCTTTTAACAATAACACTGACCGCTCTGTTCTCCTTGAAACGCCGCGGCACACGTGTAACAGCGAAGCGTATTTGCTACCGCCGGGTAAAATGAAATTAGTTAATGGAAGAGTTAAGCTAGTTGCTTCGTCTATTTGCCGCTCAATCCGCGCTACTTCCATTGAAGTTATTTGAAAATCAGTACCAGCTAAGATTGCGCCAATTGTAAACAAGTCTCGCTGCACTGCCTCGAGCAAATCGCGATCTTGAGTTGACTCGCTTTTTGCTAAGCCGACAAATGAATTTAACTCGTCTACTTCGCCTATTGCAACAATGCGTTGATCAACTTTTTTGATCCTTGTTCCACTTGCTAAGCCAGTTTCGCCTTTGTCGCCAGTTTTAGTGTAAATTTTCATAACTTTTACTTCTTTGCCACGCGTTTGCCTAAATGGTGTAATTTGCCAAGGTGCATTGCAAACGGTTTCTTTTCATCGTCCACCAATGCGCGCAGTACTTGGCCAACGAACATAACATGATCGCCTAGCTTTATGCACTTTACAACTTTGCACTCAGCACTTAACACACTCCCTTTTATCAACGGAGGCGCAATGAATTTTGACGGCATCGTCTTGATGTTGAACTTTTTGAATTTATCAACCGTTTTTCCACTGATATTTCCAACAAAGTGACTAAGCCCCGCTTGGTCAGTTGAACATAAATTTACTCCAAATTCGGAGCTTTCTTTCAACAAATCATAAGTATAGTGCTTTGGATTTACAAGTACAGCAATGTAAAATGGATTGTAAGACACGTTGAACGTCCACTCACAAGCCATTACATTGCGCTTGCCTTTGCTCGCAGTTGTCAGTAAACTGACACTAGTGGTGAAAAAGCGGTTTGCGTGCTCGATATCTTCTTTAAGCATATAAGATAATGTACCCAAATAGAGTTATTAAAAACGATTGTTTACACTTAGAGAAATTAGCTTAGTTTTAAATATCGACAGAGAGTAACACAATTCAGTTGAATAATAAAATGGGAGAAGAACTAGCTTGCCCGCAATGCGGTAATCCAAATTTAGATGTTGACGAACAGAACAGCGTTGTCTACTGCCAGAAATGTGGTTTTGCAGTGAAAGTTGACCCACAAACAGGGGAAGCAGTACCGATTTCACAAGGTGGAGCGCCACGCGGTTTGGCAGAAGCAGGCCAACCAATGCAAGCTTACAATGGCCACACTATTTTCGGCATGGACCCGCTAACGTTTTGGATGGGCGGATTTGCAATATTATTATTACTATTTTTCCTCGGCGTACTCAGAGACTTAACTATATTAGTGCTACTTCTAGCAGTGTTGACTGCATTCTGGTGGATGAAAAAGTAAAAAAACTATTTTTTATTTATTCAAAATTCGCCTAAACTTTTTTGATTAGCTACAGTTGCTTTATTTTTGCCTAGTTTTAATTCGGCTGGTAAAATTAATTCGCCGTATTCTCCGTCGAAACCTGGTTTAATCTTAATTGCGTTTTCTCGATTGAGCATAAGAACGCGGCTCATTTCAAGCCCAACAACTTCGCGCAATTCTTGTTCAGGAACGTCAAATACAACTTTGAACTCGCTTCCAAATTTTGCAATCAACTTGTCAAAAGTTTCAGTAACTTTAACTGAATATAGATTAGATCCAAGCACTGCCGAGATAATCTCTGAAAGCGGAAGCACAGTACGAAAAGGAATAGCGTTTTTTCTCTTAAAACCCAAAGGCCTATCTGCAAGTTCAACAACCCTATGTTCAACCCCGATTGTTAGCTTCTTGCCACACTTTGGACAAATTTCTTTTAACTTAGCGGTTTCTTCGTAAGAACATGAAAAATCGCACGCACGGTGGCCCGAAACATGATATTTTCCATACGCTGGTTCGGTTTCTACAGTGTACAAGAATTTCTTTGGGTCATTTTTTCGAATAGCTTCGAAGATTTTATCAAAAGAATCGCAGTCGTCGCTAAATGCATTGCATTCTCGGCCCAAGCGCCATGGTTGTGGCGAATGCGGGTCAGAATTAGACATAATTGCAAAACTATCGAGCGAAGACACGCGCCACATCATAGCCGGATCAGCAGACATCCCGCTTTCAACAGCAACTATCTCATGCGCCTTGTCGCCATAAGCTTCTTGAACAGAATTGTAGCCACTTTTATCTCCGAGTACGCCAAACCAAGGAGTAAATGCATGCGCTGGGACAATCTCCGCTTTGCTTACTGCTTGTTTTGTCATTTCTACAAACTCCGCACAACTTGTTTTGCCAAGCATTGGCCTACCATCAGCTGCGAGGTTACCGCGTTTTGAAAAAACATCGCGTAGTTGTACAACGTTTTCAATATTTGGAACATGAACAACATGGTGAACGCGCTTAAACGAATCAAAAGTAGCGATTTCAACAGTTAACATAAACTTCGTTTTTGTTTTAACAGAAGTTAATTCATACAAACCCGTTTCGCCAATTTGCTTCAACTTACTTTTTATTTCAGCAAACCACTCGGGATGCGTAAAGTCACCAGTCCCAATAATAGACAAACCTTTTATCTCAGCTGTTTTCGCAAAATTTTCAAGCGTAGAATTAACAGAACAAGCTCTAGCGTATTTAGAGTGAATGTGAAAATCCGCGTAGAGAACCATAATGATAAACTAAATGGGAAAAAGAAGTTTAAAACACTCCTTTTATTCCAGAGAGAATGAATTGCACTGCAATTGCAACGAGCAACAGCCCCATTATTCTCGATAGCAATTCAGTACCAGTTTCGCCAATTAGTTTTGTAACAGAATCTGAGTGTCGAAGAATAAACCAAGTAAACGCTAAAGCCAATATTGCTGCTATGGCCGTTACAAGTATACCGTACTGGCCGGACAATATTATTGCAGTCGTAATTACACCTGGACCAGTTAACAAAGGAGTACCAAGGACAACTGCAGCTGGTGAAACTTTTTTGCTTTTGCCTTTTTCTTTTGGAAAAGATACGTTAAGAACAAGCTCAATTCCCATTATAGTAAGTATTATTCCACCTGCAATTTGCATTGAATCCAACGAAATGCCAAGAACCGTGAGAAGGCCCTGGCCAAAAAGCAAGAATAAGAAGAGTAACCCACCAGCGATTCCAACTGCTTCCATTGCAATTAGCCTCTTTTTCGTGGCACTGTCTTTACGAGTCAATGACAAAAATATCGGCACGCTTATGAAAGGGTCCATAATGGCAAAAATAGTTATAAATGCTCGGACAATCGATTCAAAAAAGATTAAGTCAACCATATAACAACACAATTAAAACTAGCCGAGTATTAAAAATAGTCTATGCCAAAAGCCAAGCCCAACGAAGAGCTAAAACAACTAGCAAGAGATTGCCATAACACGAAGATATTCACTTACCTTAATTTTGCAATCCTACTTTTACTTTTGGCATTTGTCGTCGGCGTAGTGTTAAAGCAACTTGGGTTCTAGATTCCGCATTTTTCTTCACAAAACCTTTTTATTCGACAACGCAATAAATGTTGAACGTATCAAATGAGGGTGCAAATGCGTTGTAAAATGCACAGCTTTATAACTTAACCATCTAAACAATGGATCGTTTTGAAAACTCGCAAGGGTTTTTGAATGAGTTGTGCTTGGCTGAAAAAAGTCGTTTTACACTCGCAAGAGTATTTTTTGAGTTTCAAATCTCGCCCGGCTTGTCCGATCAGCGACGCTCTTTGGAATTTGAAAAAAAACAAAACGGCTAAAAAACACTGCAGTTCAGGAGCATTTATGCCGGTCCGGAAACCGCGTTCCGACTCCTGTGCCACAATGCAAAGCATGAACCCAAAGGCCTTTATTTCAAAGGCCTTTGATACGAATAAATTAAACCACCATTCTCAGCGCTGGCTTTTGCTACATATTATATTTGAGCTAGACTACGAGATATATTGTGAAAATTCTTATTTGTGGAGCTGGCGCTATTGGAATATACCTAGGAGTAGCTTTACACGCTCGAGGGCATGAAGTAGAGCTATTTGGAAGAAAAAAATTAAAAGAAGTAAAAAATGAAATTAGTATCAATGGCAAAATATCAAAAATGCCAAAAAAGATATTTGAACTGCCAAAAAACCGGCATTACGATGCCATATTTGTAACCGCTAAGCTTTATGGTTTGGAAGAAATGCTGCTAAAAATAAAGAAAAATAGCTTAACAACAGATTTACTAGTGAGCATTCAAAATGGACTTGTTGATAATTCAAAATACGACAAAATTTTAGGTAATCAAAAGATTGTAATAATGTCGGTATTTGAAGGGTTTAGACTATCTGAATCGTGCCTCATAATGACGCCTACTGAGATGGGTTGGAAAACTGAATACTCAAAAGAAGGAATAGCATTAAGTAAACTTTTAACAGACGCGGGAATAACGTGCAATCCTGACAAAAATTTAGACAACCTAAGAGCCGAAAAGACAATAGTGAACTGTAGCCTCAATGCGCTATCTGCAATTCACCACACTACATTTGACGAATTATTCTCTAATGAAAAAACACGCGCAGAAATAGATGCTTTGTACTACGAATGCTATAATATTTTAAAACAAGAATTCTCCTTAGAATCAGCAGAAGCAATCCGAATGAGAATGTATAAAACTTGGGCAAAAATGAAACACTATTCATCTACTTGCCAAGACATTGAAACTAAAAGACCAACTGAGATTGATTTTCTTAATAAGTATATAATAAAGCTTGGAAAAAAACATAGCTTACCTACGACCGAAAATGAAAAAGTCGTAAAAGAATTTACCGACCTACAGCTACAGAATTAGTCTTTTCCTAGTATTCTTTTGCCCATTGTTTCCATGTACTGGATTTCTTTGCCTGCTTCTAATTCGCTTTTCATTTCTTCTGGAATGCTTGTTTCAAATGTTTCATATGAAGCCAA
>JAHFHN010000033.1 GCA_023246885.1 Microcaldota archaeon | reverse complement strand
ATTGCCAGTTGAAGTAAACTGTTCATAAGCTGCTTGAGAAGCAACAATTCCAGCGGTTATTGCCCTATCAGAAGCGACTTCAAAAGTATAAGTGGATTGCGCTTCTTGGGTGCAAAACGGTATAAATAATATATAACGCGGTGCAAGTATTTGCTGCTTGTTGAAGTCGTATGCGTACCTAATCTTGCTAGTTGCGTACATTACATTTGTTGGGTCTGGAGAGTGGTCAAATCCAATAACGTGGCCAAGCTCATGAGTCGTAATTTGTTTTACGGTTTCATAAGTGTAAGGCTTCCACTCGTTTAAACAATTACTATCACCAAGTCCAATTTGAACAAAATTTGTATTCACAACGTGACCCAATGCTTGAGTGCCAAATTCTTTCACCCACTCTAATTGAATACTTGCTTGTGGAACAATTTGAAATGAAGCGTTTACGCGTTGTTGCCAGTAGCTAAACGCCTCTGGAAGAATAGCAGAATAACTTTGGTCAGCCCAAGAAGGCAAAGGCGCAACACCTAACCCTATAACGCGATTTAGCCGCACTGGAGGTAAATTTAGTTGCTGTTGTTGAACTTTTGCTAATTCACTTGTAAACGTGGCTTTTTCTGTAGCTGAATTAAAATCACATTTTTGCAATGAAGTTGGATTTGTATCAACGAATAACAATATTTTTTCAATGCTTGTTTTTAATTCGTCAAGTGTTATAGAAGCATTATAGCGGCAAAGCGGCGCTTCTTCAAAACTTTTACCACTACAGTCACCAAATTGATTCCACAAAGCTACGTTGGCATTATAATTACTTTTAATTGAATTGAATTGAGTTATGAGACGATTACATGTTGAAATGGTGAAGTTTAATTCGCGAAGCTGTTGAGAAACTAGTTTGGAATTAACTGTAATTGAAGAATTATCGCGCTGTAGTGAATTAATAACGGCAATTGGATCTACCGCTCTTTGTTGAAGAATTGCACTGTTTCCTTGAATAAAAACAACTAAATCAGCAGTTTCTTGTTCAACTTTTTTTGTTTTAGTTAAGTATTGATCGCCAGCTGCTATTTTGTCGTTCCACCCACTGTGCGCAGATGGAATAGTAGTGTAATTAGTAAATAATGAATTTAGTTCTTGAACTTGTGCACTATGCAACGCTAGCTTGGAGTTATATGTTGATAAAACGCTACTTGTTGAATAGAACCAAACTGCAACAGCAAATGCAATTAAAATGCTAAGCGCAAGAATTGCAATTTTAAAGTTTTTAGTTCGTAAAAAAGATAAATTAACTCCCTTAAACGTAAGGGGGGTTAATCTTGCTCCGCATTCTGAACAGAATTTGCCACTCGCGACTTTTGCATTACAATGCGAACAAACAACCATAAGTAAAAAACGCGTTTAAAGAATAAAAAGTGATTGAAAAATTAAAAGAACAACTAGAACTATCGCGTAATTGTTTGTTTTCTTTCTGGCCCAGTTGAGATAAGCGTAATTGGCGTGCTTGTGTATTTTTCAATTGTGCGTATAAATTCCTTTGCGTTATTCGGTAACATTTCGAAATTTGGTTCTAACTTTTCACTCCAGCCAGGAAAATCTCGGTATATTGGCTCTACGCTTGACAGCACAGTAGTATCCTCTGGAAAAACACTCGTAGTTTCTCCGTTTGGCAACTTGTACGCAACTGCGGCCTTAATTGTTTTTAGTCCGCTTAGTACATCTAGTTTAGTCAACGCAATTTCAGTTACTCCATTTAACTGGCAAGCATATCTAAGGGCAACTAAGTCAATCCAACCACAGTCGCGTTTTCTACCCGTTGTTGTGCCAAACTCGTTGCCGTTTACTTGCAGATATTCACCATCTGCATCGACTAGTTTAGTTGGAAACGGCCCTGCTCCAACTCGCGTGCAATACGCTTTTGTCACTCCAATTACTTGTTTTACATGTTTATGCGAAACGCCAGTGCCAGTAAAGATACCCCCGATTGTCGGATTAGAAGAGGTTACAAAAGGAAATGTACCGTGGTCAAAATCTAACAATGCGCCTTGCGCACCTTCAACTAGAATTAGTTTGTTTTGTTCGATAAACGGCTGCACAAATGCAACTGAATCTATAACAAGCGGCGCGATTTGCAAGCGAAGTGGCTCCATTTCACTTAAGATACTTTCAACACTTTTATCAAAAGCAGTTTCTTGTAGTCGAGGTTTAAGGAGTTGAAAAACTTCCGTGACTCGCTTGGCAAAGCGTTCCTTTGTAGTTAAGTCATAGATTCGAATTGCGGTTGAACGATTTGCTTTTGATTCATACGCTGGTCCAATTCCCCGGCCAGTTGTGCCGATCTTTTTGTCGCCACTTTTAGTCTCTGTTGACACGTCGAAATGCTTGTGCCATGGCATGATTACATGCGCTTTGCCTGACACAAATACAACTGAACCGTTGTTGCGTTGTTTCAAGTCGTTAAGCTCTTTGCAAAGCACGGCCAAATCAAGCACAGTGCCATTTCCAAGGATTCCAACTTTATTATTTTCAAATAACCCAGAAGGAACTAAATGTAATTTGTAAGTGGTTTTGTCAATTACAACAGTATGACCCGCGTTGTTGCCGCCAGTTGCGCGTAGAATTAATTCAGCGTCTCGCGAGTAGTAATCGACGATTTTGCCTTTTCCTTCATCGCCCCACTGCAAACCCAAAATAACATTAACTGGCATTAGCTTTCAATAACCACGATTAGCTAGAATGTGAAAGCTTTTAACCACTACCGGAATAGGCAAGTTTACTCGAATCAATTGACCCATTAATGAGGCGACTTGACTGTAAGACAATAAGCGAATCAGTTAACTTTGAAGTTTTCCACTCGCTTGACTTTAAGAAAACTGGAATAGCAACTTTATTCGCAACTTCGATCTTCACCTTAGTGTAGTTTGCCAAAATCGCACGAGATTTTTCCGGATTAGCCCGGATAAAGTCAATAGCTTCATTGTAAACACTTTCAATGTCGCCCAGCTTTTGCGCTGGAATTTGCGAACGCGCTACACTAGTTGTAAAGTAGCTATTTTCGTCAAAATATCTTGCAAATGGCTCATCAATTAAAACAGTATAATTGAGAGATTCCGCTTTTACGCAACCAGGTTCAATTAAATAAACTGCATCTATTGAACCGCTTTCTAAACTAGGTAATAGAAGCTCATTTGATAACGGCTTAAATTCGCTTGGGCTTATATTAAGCACAGTAAAGGTCGCTCTTGCCCAAGCAGTTCCAAAAGGACCTGGGACATGCCCTACTTTCTTCTCAGCTAAAAAAGTAACGTTATTGAAATTTTTTGATACTAAACAAGTAATTCGATGTTGTTGATCAATTTGAGTAACTGCAAATAATTTAGGGTCACCACCACTGCGTTGATTAGCCAACGTTAAGTCAAGCAAATTTACTCCGCCAAAACTAGTATCTACTCGCGAAGTGGCTATAGCCGCAAGCAAGTCTTTAGTTTGTTCAAATTGCTTTGATTCAACTACTAAGCCGCGCTTTTCAAATAATTTATTCTCAAGTGCCACAAAAACCGGAAGGTACAACAAGTGATTTCTATACCCTATAACAACTTTATTCGGGGCAACTGGCGTAGTTGAAAAGTAAAACGCCATTCCACTTAACAAAAATATTGAAATTAAACCCAAGCTTATAATTTTCCAGTTCATAGCAATGAAATGAACCAACTTTCGTTATAAGTAATAGTAATAAACTTACGATACTACTATCTATCCATGGATAAATCCGCGTTAGTTGCATTAGGCTTAACCGAAAAGGAAAGCGACCTTTACTGGATATTGTACCAAAAGCACTCTGCCCCCGCAGGCCAGTTGATAAAAGATACTGGAATGCACCGCGCTGCGGTTTATGATATCTTGAAACGGCTAACAGACAAGGGACTGGTTGGCTTTGTTAACTCTGGAAAAAAGCGCGAATTCACAATTTTACCACTTAGCTTAGCGAAGCACCGCTTAGAAGAAGAAATTGAAACTATAAGAAAGAAACAATTTGCATTGACAGAACTAGAAAAAAAACCGCGCGGCAATATGACTGAAGAGCCAAACGTAGCTGTGCTTAAGGGAAAACGCGGCTTGCAAATTATATTGTATGACTTGCTTGAAAACGCTCCAAATGAATGGCACGTTTTTGGCGCGCAAGGCGAGTTTAAACGTACTTTCCCTGAATTTTACCAGCTTTTTCATGCTAAACGTACGAGACAAAACATCGTTGTAAAAATCATTTATAATTCAAATGTTAAACTGGAAAAACGAGAAAAGGAACTTAAATTGCTTAAAACTCGCTACGTAGACAAGCGTTTCGACACTCCAGCAACTACGTACATATATGGCGATAAAGTTGTTATCATAGTGTGGAGCAACCCGGTTTACATAATGTGGATCAAAAGCAAAGAAGTGGCAAGAAGCTACGAAAACCAATTTCAAATGCTGTGGAAAAACGCAAAGGCATAAATAGTACATAACGCGATTAACTCTTGCTAACATGCTACTCATCAAAAACCTCAATAAAAAAATAAACGAGTCAGCTATTCTTGACAACGTGAGCATAGAATGCAAGGAAGGCGAGTTCGTTGCCATTTTCGGCCCAAATGGATGCGGCAAGACAACGTTGTTAAACATCGTTAGCGGGTTAGACGTTGAATATACTGGGCATGTTAAAATAAACAATAAAGTTGTTGCCGATGCAAAGTGCGGATTTGTTTTTCAGAATTTTCATGAAGCACTATTTCCATGGATGACTGTAGCGCAAAACGTCCAGCTTAATTCTACCACCGGCAAAAAGTGGATTGAAAAACTTGGGCTTACGCCGCTTGCAAGCCGATATCCATATCAATTAAGCGGGGGGCAAAAACAACTAACGTCTATTGCACGCGCTTATGCGTACGAACCAGACGTTCTACTTTTTGACGAACCATTTAGTGCATTAGATTATTCCATAACGCTCAAAATGCAGGAAACAGTGCAGAAACTCTGGATGGAAACTAAAAAAACAACTCTCTTTGTCTCACATGACCCTGAAGAAGCAGTTTTTTTAGCAGATAGAGTTATTGTGCTAAGCCAAAAACCTGGAAAAATTAAGAAAGAAATTACAATCAATTTACCGCGACCAAGAACTGCAAAAACGCGCATGACTAAAAAGTTCTTTGAATTACGTAACAAAGTTATTGAGGCATTCACGAAATGAACTACAAAGACACTATACTCGGATTAATTTTCCTGGCATTATTAGTGGCGATATGGCACATAGCAACATCCTTGCAATTAGTTAACGCTTTATTTCTGCCAACTCCCTTAGAAACTATTCAAACGCTTTATATTCAGCTTATACAAACTCAGGAACTTTGGTCAGACATATTCGCAACGCTTTACCGAACTATAATCGCCTTTATCCTCGCAGCAATAGCTGGAATTACAATTGGACTAGTGCTCGGGTACAGCAAGTTAGTGCACAGTTCAATGGGAACCGCAGTTGACTTTGCGCGTTCCATTCCAGCAACCGCGTTGTTTCCGTTATTTCTCCTATTTTTTGGCATCGGCGACGAGGCAAAGATCGCAGTTGGTGTCTGGGCAGCTAGTTTAATCATAATGATCAACACCGCCTACGGCGTGCGCTATGCGAATAAAATTCGGCTAATGGTAGCAAAAGCATACAAGCTCCCACAGCTAGAAACGTTTACTAAAGTTATCCTACCAGAAGCTGCACCGCACATCGCAGCCGGCTTAAGAATAGCGTTGTCGCTCACGCTAATTGTAGTAATCGTAACAGAGATGTTCATCGGCACAAGCATGGGCTTGGGGCATAGAATAATCGACGCGCAGCTGGTTTACCGCGTGCCCGAAATGTACGCCGCGATAATCATTGCAGGAATTCTTGGTTATTTATTGAACCACTTACTGCAACTAGCTGAAAAGAAAGTAATCCACTGGAGCGGACGTTAAAAAAAGCGTTTAGCTTTTTTCATAAGCACTTTTATGTAATTGCGGTAAACTTCAGCAAAGCCGGCGTTTTGCACTACAATTGCAAACCCAGGGTTAACGTAGTAAAGAATCGCAACGCTATCTGCATAAACGTGTACGCTGAAAAGTGAATGAAATTCGCTTGGAAGCAAGTAACATTCAGTGAGTGGAAGCGCTGCCAGTTCTCGTGCGCGTTTACGCGCTTGTGGCCCATCAGCCAAAGTTATTATAAATTTAATTTTCTTCTTCACACGCTGGCGATGTAACTGATCTACAAAAACCCTACCAATAAGTTCCTTACCCGCACCAGGGCTGCCTAGTGAATACCACACATCACCTGGCTTCAATGTGTTCAATATGTTAAGTACAAATTCGCGCATTCCAGACCGACCTTCGTAAGTTACGCTATTGACACTAGACTTAACTTGAGAAAAATTAGAATTAAGCGAAGCTAGCTCACTCTGCAATTCACTTTCAAGTTTTTTTGCTTGGGTTTCAAGCACTTTAGGCGAAACTGGAGAATAGTAAGTCAAGCGACTGGTTTTTGTTTTTGTAGCTAAACCTTTCTGAACAAGTCGTTCAGCTGCATCGTAAGCGTTAGTGCGATGCACATTCGACAAGCTACCTAATCGAGAAGCAGTTGATTGGCCTTGCTTTACAAGCACTTGATATATTTTTGCCTCATTGTCAGTTAAACCAGCTAAGCGTAAAATCGAGTGACCCATTCTAAAAACAGCAAAAATAGCAAATTTAAAGGTTGCTGTAGCCACACTACAACGCACTACTAAATGTCCTGCTTTTCATTTCTTTACTAAGGGGGCAAAGCATGAATCAAAAAGTTTTAGCTGGAGTTCTTATAATTGTTGTCTTAGCACTGGGAATGTTTTTCTACAGTACAAGTTTAACCGGAAAAGCAACGACAAGTGAAAAGTTGAAAATAGGCATTTTAGAACATAGTGCAGGGTTGCCTTACTTTGTAGCGCTTGAAAATAAGTACTTCGAACAAGAAAGGCTAAACGAAAATAATGTCGAGTACATTTCCTTTACTTCAAGTAAACCGCTTGGAGACGCGATTGCAAGCGGCAGCGTAGACGCGGGAATTATTAGCTACGCTACTATTTTTGGCTGGGAAGCGCGTACACCTGGAGAATTTATTGGGCTATTACCAGCTGGAGACACTCTAGAACATGGCACTTTACCCCTATTAGTCCCAAAAGATTCGCAAGTAAATTCAATTGCAGACTTGAAAGGCAAAAAAATTGGAATCGCTGGGCCATCAGTAATCCCATTCGTAAAAGTGATAATTGGAAGATTTTTTGACCCAAGCCAAGTAGAATTGGTAAATGTCGACACGACTGTTCAAGTGCAGGCACTTGCAACCAAAAACCTTGATGCGTTACTAGCAACTGAACCACACGCTACAATAGCATTGGAAAGTGGAATTGCAAGAGTACTTGAGCCTAGCCCACGCGCAAAGTACATAATGAACCCATTTCCAGCTGGGCCATTGATGACGGTTAAATTAGAGACAGTCAAGCAAAAACGCGGCAAAGTTGAAGCAGCTAAACGTGCACTTGAACGGGCAATTGAATTCATTAGGTTAAATGAATCAAGTGCAAGAGAAATTATGGCCAAGCGTTTGAAATTAAACCAAAGCATAGCGAAAAAAGCTGGACTTTATGTATATTACAAACAAAGCGAAGTAACACCCGAAATAAAACAACGCGTGCAGGAATTAGCAGAAGTAACTTTCAAAGCAAATCAAACTAGTAAATTAGTTGATACACGAACGTTATTCTATTCAGATTAGCTTTCAACGCGGGTTGTACGTGAAGTGCATACTCATGGCGCGCACCATACTGTTTTAATTTTTAAACTCAACTCTGCTATTACTTCTAAAGGTTTTGGAGAAAATGGCCGACATTGAATCGATTTTGCAAGGTGTTCCTGACGCGGGTAAGGAAAAAGCACGCAAGTTTATTGAAAAACATGGGCTAGACGCGTACAAACAAGTTCGAAACTTAGAAGTTTACAATTTAGAAGAAGCCTGGAACGCAGTGCAAGATTGCAGTGGAGATGAACTGGTGCTAGTTGCTATGCTTATTCGCGATGCA
>JAHFHN010000032.1 GCA_023246885.1 Microcaldota archaeon | reverse complement strand
GCCTCTGAAATAATTGTTTTAACGTGCTATGCACATTCCCCCAACTTTTCGGAGTAAAAGCGAACATACCAGTATAAGTTTGAAACGCCTTTTTTTGTGCTAGCGCGTCTATTATAGCCGTACCGACATGAGGGTTTGATCTACGTGGACGAAAATGTGGGTTAGCATATGTTGCAAGCACGCTCGTGTGTATCTCAGTTAAATATTGTGGAACTGGAAAAGTACGCCAAGAAACCTTATCCCATGCGCCAATTGTCACAGTTGCTTTTTTGTTTGCTAGTGGGTCTAGCATCTTGTGCATGTGTCTTGCTTCTAATTCATAGTCATCTGGAAGGCATAGCACAAAATGTGGTTTTTCTTTTTCTGTTCCTTGATTAATCGCGGCCATTACTCCTGCGCCGTAACCATCAAGCGGCGTTTCAGCTATCTTAACATCTGTCATTCTTCTAACTGCTGCTTGAAACGGTTCATTTCCTTCAACGTGTTTACTTGTCATTCCGAGGTAAAACACGGGGGTATACCCTCTTTTTTTCAAGTTCGTTCTAAGCGTTTCAATTATATCGAGCCCAGTTAAGCGACCAACTGATGGCAACGCCACTAGCACCTTTTTTACTGGCTTTTTCATGTATTCATTTCGTTTCCCAGCTTTTTTATTCTATGGCTGCGTTTCCTCTAATACTGATAATTGATGTCATTTTCGTTTACTGGATTAGTAGAGGCAAGCGCAGGAGCGGTTCATAGCGGCGTATCTGGCTTGCCGATCACTGAATTTGGCATAGTCCTTTTAGTTGCGCTTGTACTTGGGCTAATACTCTCGCGTTTTGGCATTTCTTCTTCAATTGGATTCATTTTAACTGGCCTTCTCCTCGGTAGCCAAGGTTTAAACTATATTTCTGAAACTGGAATTTCAAACGCACTAGGCGAAATTGGCCTCCTTGCTATTTTGTTTTACTTAGGTTTAGAGCTTAACTTGCGCAAGTTTAAAGAAACCGGCGGAGTAGCGGTTGTATTTGCAGTAGTAGAAATGGCCGGTGCATTTACCGTCGGATTCCTAGTTTCACAAGTTTTTGGGTTTCACTTACTCGAATCCCTAATAATCGGCGCAATGCTAGTGGCAGCCAGTACAGTTGAAGCGGTTAAGTTCATCATTGAAAAAAATATCATGCAGTCACTTGAAGCGCGAATATCTGTTTCAATACTCATCTTACAAGATATTTTCGCCGTGCTTCTAGTTGTCTTTTTCTCAACTCTGGCTTCAAACCAATCGTTTAACCTAGCAGTTTTCAACGCATTGATATTCGTAGTCGCAATGTTCTTCATTGTTGGCCGATTATCGCGTCCGGTTTTTGAACTCCTTGAAAAGTGGGGTCAACAAGACAAAATGTTTTTGTTCGGCTTAGCAAGTGGAATAGTTGTTGCTTTTCTAGGAGCATTTCTTGGCTTATCTCCAATTCTAGGTGCATACTTTGCAGGTTTTGCACTTGCTGAAACTGGTTTTGCTGAAAAAATAAAACGCGAATTTGGCTTTTTGCGCGAATTATTCCTCTTATTTTTCTTTGTAAGTTTTGGCTCCAAAGTTTTACTGCCAAACTCTGCTAATTTAATTCTCTTCATTGCTGTGCTTGTAATTGCGTACATTTTAGTAAAGATAATTTCGTATGGCTTTTTTGGGGCAGCAATTGGACTCAATGTACCAAGCTCAGTTGCAATTGGCGCAATTTTGCTTCCAATTGGCGAATTTGGTATTTTAATAGCTTCAACAGCAGAAAAACTAAACACTCCAGGCTGCGAACTTGCAGGCACGTGTGTATTAAGCGATTCACAAGGGTTTCTCTCAGCGGCTTTTGCCTTAGCAATAGTAACTACGTTAATCGGGCCATTTGTATTTGACCGAATCGACAAAGCCGCTTCGATTTTACTCAAGTTATACCCCGTAAAAGTAAGGGAGAAAATCGCGCTTGTCGGTGACCAAGTGCAAGGGTTAGAAACCGTTTTTGTAACTTCAGCATTTCAAAACCAAGCAGTGATAATTTTGAAAAACTTAATTGCCAATCTAGTAATTGCATGTTCAGTTGTTTATCTAGCATTTATCTTACGCCAACAAATTACTTTGTCATTCTTACACTTTTTACCAACTGAACTTGCCTTAACTCTTCTTTTATTGCCGATAATAATTTGGCCAGTGTACAACTTTGCCAAAGAGTTCAAAATTCTAATTAAATATATTCAACAAACGCTCACTTCAGCCAAAAAATTGAAAAAGAAACAACTTGATTCAGTTAATTCTTTTGACTTGATAATTGGATTCCTAATGACCTTAATAGGCGTCATTGCCACTGTTCTAGTTTACTCCACTTTTCCAACGACATTCATAGCAATTCTAGTCCCCGTGACGTATACCGTACTCTCTATTTACTTGCTAGCCAATTCAACTAAGCAATTTCTCCAACCAACTGAGTAGCCAAGCGTATTAAATTAGCCGAATTCCCTTGTAATCATCACGTGATGAACCTGAACAACCTCTGATTTCGTGATGAAGTTGATAGCGTCTGATATAAATTGTTTTTTTAATTTTTCTAATATTTTTTCCACTTTTCTTCTAGCTGTTTTATGCGTCTTGAGTTCGAAAAGCACACCCGCGCGCTTTTATACTTCTTTGCAGTTCGATATATGAAATTTATTATGCTTAATTTCAAAGTCTTATTCCAATCCATTTTTGTTCTGTTTTTGTCTGTTTCACTTGTTCACGGGATAACCGTTACCGCCACTGACTTTGCCGGCAGCGCAGCAGGCGGCTCAAACAATTCCCTGGCCTGTAATTCTACGTTTGCTCCATTAGTAATAACTACGAGTGGCAACTTCTCCTTCACTAATACAACCGCCGCTGCTTTTCTTCCGCCCGCTGGAAAACCATGCATCGTGATAAACGCGAATAATACGGTAGTAAGTTTAAACGGCATAACGATTTACGGCCACATTGCAGATAATGCACCTGATACTCCAATTATTTTGATAAACAGTTCAACTGGAAATGATCGGTTCTTCAACGTGACAATTGAAAATGGAAAAGTAACCGACGTTGGCGCGGGTGGCAGTAGCATATTAGTAAACGCCACTATAAATGGCACGAATTATAGTACTGGGTTAACGATTAACAAAATGACTTTTTTCAACTCTACTTTTTATGGAATTTTGCTTAACAGTTCTCACTTGTCTTACTTGAACATATCTGGCAATACTTTCTATAACGGATCTAGCCAGATTTTTCAAACTTTGCCTAGTGGACTTGGTTCACTGAATCACTCATGGTTTGAGTTCAACAATTTCAGTTACCGTAACTCTTCAAGTATCAACAACGGCGCGGACATATATGTGTCAAATTCCACTAATTTGACTATTATACGAAATAATTTCACTAATTCAAATCGCTCTGCTATTTTAATGGAGGCTACTTCGCGTTCAAATGTTTCAGGCAACAATTTAACCAGAATAAATTGCTACAGTGGATCTTGTTTTGGCTTCTATATATTTTCATCCTCAGGTCTTCCGGAGCTTGGAAATGAGATTTCGGATAATTACTTCTTTGACGACCGTTTACTACAAGCTACTACTCCGCTATCTCAAGGCGGGGGTTTAATTGGAGTGAATTCAAACCAGTCTAACAACACTTACTTCAGAAACACTTTTCTCAACTTTACAATGGCAATTTATGTGGGAAACAATGCTACTTATCAAAATATAACTAGTAATACGTTTATTGGTTCCAACGTGTCTGTGCTTTTTTCTGCCGGAGATAATTATTTCATTGACCGGAACACTTTTGTAAACCAGATTATAAGGTCAGTATTAATGGAGGGTGAAAGTCCAATTAATTATGGGACTCTTACTAACAACAACTTTACTGTTACTACTTCAGGTAATTCTAGTGGACGCGCTATGGATTTACAATACACTAATTATTGCGTTGTTCGTGGGAATAATTTCACCGGCCAAGGCACGGTCATTGGCGAAGCGTTTTATATGCATAGTGCGAATAACTCAAATCTTTCTGACAACATATTCTTCAATGTAACTAATGCTAGTTCATGGTCTTCGAGTTTTGGTAATCAGTTTTCCAATTCAAACTTAACTAATATTAAGCGCTCTCAGTTTTACATGCAGAATTCAAATTTAACTGCTTTTAATAATACTGCGAATTATTCTAATTCGTCTGTAGATGTGACGAATACGTATTCTAATTTGTCTGTTATTCATCCGGTTTACTTGCAAGTTTTAAACAGTTCAAGCGGCAACGGCATTGAAAATGGTGCGGTTGTTTCAATTTCGAATAGTACGACTGGAATTTTGGCGCCAGCGTTGAATTCCAGTGGTCAAGTGCTTTTCAACTTGACTACTTTTGTTTTTCTCGGCCAAAACACAGCTAAAACATTCTTGAACCACACGCCGCATGCTGTAACGGTTTCTAGAACTAGCTTTGATACGAGTACTTCGACTTTCAGTATGCCGCAAGGTGAGTTTGCTGGTGTTAAAAGTCTCGTGATTACGCTTCAAGCAACTGCTTCAAGGTTTGTGGACCAGGGTGGTTCTTCAAGCCAGTCAGCAGTGCTAGTTAACAATAGCCAACTTAATGCGTCAAATGCTACAATTGTACCCGACGAAGAAATCAAAACAACCGAAGAAGTTACTTCAACTACTTCCCCTGGCTCAACGTCGTCTACAGATGAAACTGCTAATGATTTGAAAAGCGTAAAACCAACTGGGTTAATTGATCAATTAATCGGAATTCTCATCGCAGCGTTTAATCTAACAATCCTACCACTCTTAAAATTCCTAAAACTAGCATAAAACTTGCGTTTTATTTTTTGTGTTTTTCACTCTTGTGGGTGGAAGTTTTTGTGCATTTTACTTTCCATTGGCCCTTCTTGTCCAAGGTATTTACTTCCTAGCTTCTTGTCACCATAAAGCGTATCCGCTGGCGTTGTTAATTGCATTACGGAAAACTGCGCGATTTTCATTCCAGGATAAAGTGCAATTGGAATCTTGCCCACGTTGCTTATCTCTAGTGTTAATTTCCCTTTCCACCCGGGGTCAACGAAACCCGCTGTTGCGTGGACAATTACTCCCAGCCTACCAAGGGAGCTTTTACCTTCAATTCTTCCAACTAAATTGCCAGGAACTTCAACCCATTCGCGTGTAGAGCCAAGCACAAATTCATCTGGATGTAAAACAAACTTTTCTTCATCTGAAATCGTCATTAGTTCAGTGTATTCGCCAAAATCTTTTTTCACGTCAATCAAACCGTAGTTAACGTGCTTGAACACGCGAAATTCATTTGCTAGGCGTAAGTCAATACTCGCTGGCTGAACCATTTCGGGGTCAAAAGGCTTTACAATTAAGTTACCTTTTTGAATTTCTTCTCTTAAAGTTTTATCACTTAAAATCATACAATTATCAACTACAAATTAACCTATATTCATTTTTCTATTTTCTTCCAAACGCTTGCGCCAACGGAGTTCCTTTTCTTCTAGCGAGATCAATTCGCTCTAAAATCCCAGCCATTCGCTGTACGGCAATTTTATTTGGTTGACTTGGATAAGGACTCGGTTTGCGTATTTCATGCATTGAGCCACGTAAAGCTATTTGCTTTAGCTGTGTTTTTCTTTGTTCAGTTGCGGCTGTAACTCCGTCGGTTAAATGCCTTGTTCGCTCTTCGTTTCCACGCAAGGTTGCCCTTGACGTTTCTAATGCAATGAAATTCCTAGCTCCTTTTGCAATTCCAAACAGTTGCATGTATTTTATATCTCACTAGAAGCTTAAAAACGTTTTATGCCGGTGAATTATTCTACTTAATTCAGTGTTTTTGTATTTTAACTGTGCGTGTTGGGAATGGGATATTTATCTTGGCTTTGCGGAAGTCTTCTATTATTTGTTCGCGTATTTCAGTTGCTGCGTCTTCTGATTCAAAAAAGTTGTTTACGCGGTAAAATACTTTGAACACAATTGCCGAGTCGGCGAATTCATTAACGCGCACAAACGGTTCGAAGCTTTTGTCTATAAATTCGCTTTTTTCTTGTACTTTTTTCACTGCGTTTGTGAGTGTTTGTTTGACTTTTTTCACGTTGCAGTTATAGTCAACGCCAATTGATACGTTTGCGCCTTTCCAGTTGTTTCCTTCTCCGCGCGAGTAATTAACTATATTGTTGAGCGTTATTTTTTCATTTGGAATATAATATGTGAAGTTACCGCGTGTGCGTATGCGGGTTGTACGCCAGCCGACTTCTTCTACAAATCCCTTTATTGGGGATTGTTCACTGTCAATTGAAATGTATTCGCCAATTTTTATTGGCTTGTCGCTAAGCAAGTATAAGCCTGCAAAGAAGTTGGCAAGCGTATCTTTCAACGCCAATGCAACCGCAAGGCCACCAATACCCAGTGCGGTTATCAGGGGGGTAATTTCAATGCCAAACCGATCGAGTACGATTATTATGCCTATAGTATAAATTAAAATTTTTAGTATTCTGCTTAACATTGGCGCAAAGTCGTGGCTTATTCCAACTTTGCTTTTTAATGTTGAATCTACGGTTAGATCCTTGTAATACCACAATATGATTGCGTTTATTAAATTAGAGATTAAAATTGCGGCCCAAAGAATAAGTAGAGTTACTAGCCAAAATTCTGAATTATGCCCAAGTACTAAGTAATTTGGGTAAATTGGTTTAATTGTAAAATATGCTCCTAGAATTATGCCTAATAATCGCACTGGAGTTTTAATTGAATTAATTAGCCGATCGTCAAGAGTGGTTTTAGTTTTTGTTGTTAGTGGTTGAATTATTTTTTCTAACACGAATAAGAAAACTTCAGATACTATTATTGCTCCGATTAAAAACCCGAAAGTAACTGCAAGGTTTTCAAGTAAACTTAAATCAACCATAATTTTCTTACACTGTTTGTACTTTTATTAAATTAGTTTCTCCACTTTTTCCAAATGGCAATCCGGTTACAACAACTACTAAGTCTCCTTTTTTCACTAACTTAGTCTGTTGTGCGGCGTCAGTAGCTTGTCTTAACACTTCGTCAAGTTTGTTATGCTCGTTTAACACTAGTGGAATAACTCCGCCGTATAGGCACATTCGCCTTGCGGTTCTCACTTCGTCAGTTATACCTATTATTGGCATGTTCGGTCTTATTCGGCTTAAACATTCTGGTGTTCTGCCTGTTTCAGTGTAGGCAATTATTGCAGTTGCTTTTACTTCGAGCGCTATTTTACACGCTGAATTTGCAATTGCGAGTGTAACATTAGCTGGTTTAGTTAATTCACTTTCAATAGGATATTTGTCAAACCTATTGTACTTCAATACTTTATCTTCAGTTTGTTGGCTGATTTTAGCCATCATTTGAATAACTTTTATTGGGTACTTTCCAACCGACGTTTCTCCGGATAACATAACTGCGTCTGAACCATCGAGTATTGCATTTGCAACATCAGTAACCTCTGCTCGAGTTGGAAAGGGCGCAGTTGTCATTGATTCAAGCATTTGAGTAGCTGTAATTACTGGTTTAGCAGCTTTGTTGCATTTTTTTATGATCATTTTTTGAACTGTAGGGACTTGTTCAATGTGTATTTGTACGCCTAAATCCCCGCGTGCAACCATTATGCCATCCGCAACTTCGATAATTTCGTCAATGTTCTGCACAGCGGGATATTCTTCAATTTTTGCAATTACTTTAATGTGGCTAGCGCCTTCGTCTTCCAACATTTTTTTTAATTGACGTACGTCGTTTGCATTGCGTACAAAACTCTGCGCAATATAATCGACGTTGTGTGCTATGCCCCAGTGTATATCCTTTACGTCTTTTGGTCCAATTGCAGGTAAATCCCATTCTAAATGCGGTATGTTTACTCCTTTGTGGTTGCTTATTTTTCCGCCGGTTATAACTTTTGCGCTTGCTTTGTCTTTGTGTACTTCGTCAACTTTTACTTCTAGTAATCCATCTGCAAAATAAACTATTTTATGTTCTTTTAATGCGTCAAGTAGCTTGTGATAATTTATGTAAATTGTTTTTTCTTCGTTTATGAGCCCACCATCGGCATTGCCTTGTTTTAAAAA
>JAHFHN010000031.1 GCA_023246885.1 Microcaldota archaeon | reverse complement strand
CAGCGTAACGCGTGCGCGTGAGACGCACCCGTTTCTAGTTGTTGATCGGAAGGGTAACGTGCACTTAATTCCAAAAACCAAGTATCAAACGGCGTTAGCAAAAGCACAGCGAACTTTTCTAAAGCACGTTGTGCCTGGAAGATACAGGGTCAAATTATAAGCTTCCAAAAAAAAGAATTATTTTCTAGTTAATTTGCTTCTTTCTTTTTCTTCCCATTTTTCTACTCTTTTTTTGCCTAGTTCTTTTCCTCTTTTATATTCCGCTGCAATTTCTTTCCAGTGTCCTTTTGGTACGTGCCTTGTCATTGTCAAAGCAAATTGCATCATGTCCCCTAGCTCGCGTTTGGTTGTAAGTGCTTCAAATTCGTCAATAATGTGTGAATTATGCTGCGTTTTAGTGGTTAATTCTCTTTCGTACATTGCGCTCAATCCAAGCAGTTTCGGATCAATAAGCCTCACGTTGCCTTGTGGGTTTACCAATATGTTATCCCAATGTAAGTGGCCATGCGTAACTCCTGCCCCGTGCATTTTTCCTAACTCGAACAAAACTCCCTTAACCATTTTAGACACTAATTTGGTATCTCCAAGCAAGTGTGTTGAATCTGCTAAGGCACTTAACCCGCGTTGTTTTCTTGTAATTAAAACTGGTGATGCATATCTTCCTTGTGAACCTATTGTATATTCTAGTACCGCAACTGGCTGCTCAAATCGCACACCTGCCTTCAAAACTTTTGCATATTCTTCGCTTAATCTGTGCTTCGCGCGCTGTGGCAATGCAGTGGGTTCTCTAAGAACAAACAAGTGTTTTCCAACATGCAATTCATTACTCGGATTATCTTCTGAAAGTTTTCTGCCTTTTCTTATTGCTGGCTTTTTCAGTTGCCAGTGGCGTGGAAAAAGTGCATTTTCATAACGCTTGCGTACAATTAGCCTTGCAAAGTTTTTCCATGTTCCGACTCTAAATTCGTAAACATTAAATGCGCCTTCTTCGTGTTTTTTTGTCACTCTTGCTTTTCTTGGGAAGTACGCCCTAAGCAAATCAAAGTTCCTAAAATTGGCTAAAACTTCGTCAATTCCCATTTCAATTGAAGCGCGGTAACATTTTTATACTCTTTTCCTTCTCGTTAATAGCGATAGCGGCCATAGGAGAGTGGAAATACCCAGTCCCATTTCGAACCTGGAAGTCAAGCACTCTAACGGCCCTCTCAGTACTGTTGTGATCAACGGGAACAGAAGCTGCTGCTATCACTCTTTACTATAAAACAACTAGTGGCTACTTTACTATAAAATCAATAACAACTTGTACGCTGAATGGAGAATAAGGTCGTACAACGCGTTTGAAAATTATCTTGCATTTTCTCTTCTTCTTTCTACATTCAACTTTAATTTTTTTCTCCAACGCGGTGAATGGATTGGTTTTCTTTTTAGTTTTTTCATTACGGTGTTCCCCGAACCCATAAAGGTGAACGACCCCCCCAACTGCAGTTGCATCAATTATCTGCGGTAAAAACTTGTAAGCAGTGTGTGGGAGCGGCGTAATGATTCTATTCGCCCATTTCTTTTTTTGTTTTAGTAACTTCTTTGCATCGCCTTTATTTACGGCAACTATTTCGCCGACTTTATTTAGTGTTATATTTTGTTGCATGTATTTTACTGCAATTGGATTCAATTCATTTGCGATAATCTCTGCACTTTTTCGTTGAGTTTTTAGTTTTTTTGCAATTATAATCGGAAACGGTCCAACGCCGGCAAACAATGCAAGTACTTTTTCTCCAGTTTGCACTTGTGCGGCTATTCGGTTTCGTTCGAATGCAAGGCGTGGAGAAAAATAAACTTTTGCTACGTCAAGTTCAAAAAGACAATCACTTTCTCTGTAAGTTGTTTTAGTGCTTTTCTTTCCAGCTAAATGTCGTAACTTCCACACTCGATACTCGCCGTGCATAGCGCCACTTTTTTCGTAAACAGATTGTAAATGTTTGTTAGCAGCCAAAATTCTTTCGGCCATTTGCTTCGCGTTTTTTTTATCTTCAATTGGAATTTCAGTAATTGCAATTGTACCAATAGTGTCGAGCGGTAATGCCGTTACTGCATTTGTTTTCAGATTCTCCATAATAATTTCCTGATATCTGCTTGCTATGTTATTCTGAGATCCAAGCGTTATTATGTTTCGCTTTAAATAAAATTTGTATGAGTGATTTCATTTCTGGATTCATTGACGAATATTTTATGAATCCAATTAAGTATCCCGACAAATACGCGCCGTACAATATAGTGAATACAATCGCGTTTGCAGTTATAGCGATTATTGCTGTTTATTTGATTTACAAATTGTTAAACTGGTGCGGAATAGCAACAGATGAAAAGTTCTACTGGGCGATTATCCCCTACATTTTTTTTGGCAGCATTGTGCGAGTTCTAAGTGACGCAAATATCCTCTCTAGGGGTGTTGACTTAATGGGCGTAACGTTGTACCCTTTTATCACGCCACAAGTATATGTTCTAGTTTTTGCAGTAACCCTAACGTCGCTTTTCTTTTGTAAAAAATTCTTCACAAATTGGCAAAGCGTTTTTTACAAAGCAGGTTGGCTTCTTGCGATAATCTCACTTCTGCCTCTTTTACCATTGCTAAAAAACTTTGTTTTGTTCGGCGCAATTTTTGTCATTGTTGCAATGTTTTGGGCGATATTGCATTTTTCGCCGTGGAAAGCAACGAATATTGAAAAAGGTATTATTCTAGCGCAGGGCTTTGATGGCGCGGCCACTTTTATTGGCGTGCAATTCGGGGGGTATAGTGAACAACACGTTCTTGGCAACGCTATTTTTTCAACACTAGGCGGGCCATGGGCGTTTCTAGTTATAAAATTCTTATTTGCTTTGCTAGTTGTTTATATGTTGAGAAAAGAAGCTAACAAAGCGAAACTTGAAGAAATCGCTTTTGTTTCACTAGTTCTAACAATTTTTGGCCTAGCTCCAGGATTACGCGATGCATTGCGTTTACTTGCAGGCGTGTAGCTGTTTAAGAATTATTGTGGTTCTTCTGCTTGTCCTTGTGGTTGGCCAACTGGAATTTCAACGAATCGCACTTGTTCGTCTCCACTTGAATAAATTACCCGAACTACGCCTGAAACGAGGTTATTGTCGTTTAATTTGTCCATAAATGTCAATGTAGTATCTTCTTTTACTCCCACTGCCCCTTCGAAAACAGCGTCTACTGGAGTAAAGCCGGCGTTTTTCAATGCGTCAATTACTTTTAACACTTCTTCTTTTACTTTCATTTTAATCACCAATTCGGTTTCAATTTTCACTTTGCTAGCTAAAATCGTTTACATAGCTCGTTACCGAAACGATATTTAAATAGCTATCCTAAATAACAACTCGGAAGAATTTTTATGTCAAACAAATCAAAGAAACTGAAGAACGCTGAAAATACCGCCGCAAAAGTGCATGGCCAAAAGAAGCAAAGCTTAGAAGCTGAACTCGCTAAGGTTGATTCAATGGTTAAAGCAGAAGGCGAGCAAGATGTGGGTGCTCCAAAACTTGCTTTGTGCCCACGCTGTGGTTCTAGTGATTTAGCAATTAGAAAAATTGACATACCTGGTTTTGCCCCCGAGGTACAGGTTTGTAACCGCTGTGGGTTTAGAAGCGAAAGCGCAGTTCAAGTTGACCCGCTCGAATATGTTGAAGATGTTGAAGAAGAAGCGCCACGGGTAAAAATTGAAGATATTGAAAAACGGCTTCAAAGCACAATTTTAGATGAGAAAAAAGGTGGAAAGCAAAAAGTTTCAAAAGGTCCAAAACCCGCTAAATCATCTAAACAAGTGAGGCCAATTAAGCCAGTTGCGAAACCAGCCAAAAAGCCGGTGCAAAAGCCAGGCAAGAAGAAAAAATGATAGTAAGATATCGTTTTTAAACTTTGCAGTGCTTTGTTATAACATAATTAAGATTATCGAGGTAGATTTTCAATATGGCCAAATACGCAATTGCAAAACAACTAGCAGGAAAAAGAATAATCACAACTGACGGCGAAGAGCTTGGCCGAATCGTTGACTTATACGTAAACGAACTAAACGGCAAACTCGACAGCGTAATTGTTGAACCAAATCCAGACTCTTCAATGGCAATGAAAGCAGGGCCAGAGGGGGTTGTTACAATTCCTTACAGTGCTGTGCTTGACGTTAAAGATGTTATGGTAGTTGACCGAAGAGGGTTAGCTGCACAAACTGCTTAACTTTAAGCAGTAACTTCTATTTTTCCGTTTTTTACTTTTATTTCGACTTTTACTCCCTGTCTTTTTACTAAATCGGTTAAATGTTTTTCAATTTCAGTTTCATTTGCTTTTCGATTAATTAATTGTGATGTTGTATTTAGCACTTCGTCGAAAAACTCATAATTAGCTGTTAAATAATCTGCGATTTTGCTAGTTTCACTATCTCGTTGAGTGTATTCCGCCACTGCTTTATGTTGCGCTTCAAGTCTAGTGGTGTTTTTGTCAACTTTAGCTGGCTTCGAATTTGTCTTTACGGTTATATCTGCTGTTGTGTTGTTGTAATAATATTCAAGGCAAGTTGAAAATGAATCGAATTTTTGCGCTTCACTTTCACTGAATTTTTTTAACTCAGTAAATGCAAACGCAAGTGGCTTGCTATTTTCCAAATAAACAACTGGGGAATACTCTTGCCTGATGTGTTTTAGTTCACTTATTAATTTTACTTTGTCGTTTTCACTTAACTCTGAAACGTTTGGCGAACACTTTGTTCTACTAACTGCCTCTTCAACGTACAACGGCGGTACATTTACCACACTAGCAATAGCAGAAACCGTGTTCCCAGCTGGTTTGAAATCAATAGCCGCTAAGTTTTCAATATCTTTTTTTGATGGTGGGGTGGCGTAAGGTTCTCTTTGTTTTAATTTTCTATCTGCATATTCTTCTCGCTTTAATACGTCGATGATTTTCTTTTCTTTGTTAAGCAATATTGTGTTTCCTTTTGCGAATAGTTCAAACACTAGGTAGAACTTTCCTTCTTTTGCATCGAATTCAAAGCTAACAATTCGGTCGCCGTTTATTTGTTCAACTTTGGTAAGTATTGCGTTGTTCAACCATTTGCGCACCACCATTGCGAATTGGGGGGGAGTTTCCATTGTCTCAGGCATTTGCTGAACAACATGCAGGCGGCCAGCTTCTGCAATTATATTGACTGCACCATTTTTTCTTAATTTTAACAAATTCGATTTCTGGCTATTTTTATCCTCGTTGTTATTTGCACAAATGTAAAATTTGTCGAACCTAGCTCCAACTAAGGTTTGTAATTCAGCTACAATTGCTCCATAATCCCAGTTGCCCATTGATTGCATTTTTTACTGCCTCGCTGCGAGTTTAATGTCTTGTGCGGTTACTGTTTTTCTTCCTGCGTGCCTAGCAAGTTGAGCTGCTTTTTGTGCTAAATCAAGTGCGTAGTTTTCAAGAACGTCTCCAAGTGCTTCAGCTGCATCTGGTGAGACGCGCTCTGCTCCTGCTTTTCTGATCAACCGTTCAACTGGTGCAACGGGTAGATTTGCTTTTGTTTCCATAGAAAACCACCTTCGATGGTTTAAATGAGAGAATGGCGGCTTATAATAGCTGCGTTTCGCGTTTCATGACTTACTATGTGTTTGTTAAAGAAAATCGAACAAATGTGGGCCTTAACAACTTATTTATATTTGAATGGTCGACAATCTGTATATGGATGATAAAGATAGTCGAATTTTAGATGAATTAAGCCGCAATAGTAGACAGTCTACTGCACTTATTTCAAGAAGCACAGGCATTCCGAGAGTAACTGTACATGATAGGTTAGATAAACTGAAAAAAAACGGTGTGATTAAACGCTTTACAGTGGAGCTTGACTATGCTAAACTAGGTTTGCCTGTAACTGCCTTGGCACTTGTTACTTATGATCGTTCAGCTAACTTAGATCAACATGAAGTTGCGAGAAAAATAGCAGAGTTATCTGGCGTTTACGAAGTACAAATCATTTCCGGCCAGTGGGATTTCCTAGTTAAAGTTCGCGCTGCTTCTATAAACGACGTTGGAATGTTAGTAATTGATGCTATTCGCAAAGTTGAGGGAGTTAACCAAACCCTAACAATGGCTGTTTTTGAAACAGTTAAATAATGATTCCCGCACAAAGCCTTTTTTGCTTGTTTATCTATTTGTACTATGTGCGTGTATTATTGAAATGCTTAATCTCCTTGATCTTAAACTAAATGGCTTTGAACCCCGAAAGTACCAACTTGATGCTGCGTGTTCTGTAATAGAAAAAGGCAACACGCTAGTTGTAATGCCAACTGCACTTGGAAAAACGTATGTCGCAATGTTAGTATTAGCAGAAGTCTTGCGTCGCAATCAAAATAATCGCGCTTTGTTTTTAGCACCAACAAAACCATTGGCAGACCAACAGTTTAAAAAAATTCAAGAAACGCTTCAACTTGGAGACAATGCTTGTCTGTTAACTGGAGAATTATCTCCAGAAAAGCGTCTGCCTTTGTTATCTTCAGTGAAAGTGATTTGTGCCACTCCACAAGCAATTGAAAATGATGTGCTTTCATCTCGAGTAGATCTAAAAGATTTTGCGCTAATTGTATTCGATGAAGTACACCGCGCAGTTGGCGAATATTCATATTCGTTCATAGCACAACAAGCAATGCGAGTAAAGCCATCGCCTTTATTGCTCGGCTTAACTGCTTCTCCTTCTTCTGAAAAAGAAAAAATAAAAGAGATTTGTAAAAACCTAGGAGTAACCAACCTATTTGTTAGGAATGAATCTGATTCTGATGTGAGTGAATACATCCAACCAGTTGGGGTTGAATGGGAGTTTATCCCACTTCCGCAAGAGATGAAACAGGCGCGCGATTTGCTAACTGATATTTTGCGCGATTCGCTTCAAGAGTTAAAACGCAGTGGGTTTTTACAATCTGCAGATGCAAATCAAGTCAACAAGCGTGACTTGTTAGCTCTGCGTGCAACTATTTTGCGTGGTTTATCAAAAAACTCTGCAGGTTATCGTGCATTAACTGTACAAGCAAAGACTCTATCGATTTTACACGCATTAGACGTGCTTGATTCCCAAGGGGTTTCTTCACTCTTATCTTTTCTTAAATCACTTTACGGTCGCGACAAGCCAAGTAAAGCAGCTAGAGAATTAACAAGCGATTTCAGATTGCAAAAAGTAGTTGTGGTGGCTGAAAGTTTGATTAAAGCCGGTGTTGACCACCCGAAATTTGGAGTGCTACAAGATCTAGCGAAGCATGCCGTTGAAAACAACCAGAGTGTCATTATCTTTGCGCATTTTCGCGATTCAGTTGAAAAAATTGTCTCACTATTAAACGAAAAAAATCTGGGTGCAAAGTCACTAGTTGGTAGGAGCATAAAAAACGGTTCTGGGATGACGCAAAAAAAACAACTTGCGGTTGTTGAACAATTCAAGAGCAGAGAATTTCCAATACTTGTTTGCACTAGTGTAGGTGAAGAAGGTTTAGACTTAACAACTGTTGACCTCGTTGTATTTTTTGAAGCAGTTCCATCTGAAATTCGTTTAATTCAACGCCGTGGCCGTGCAGGAAGGACAAAAAGTGGCAAAGTGATTGTGCTTGTTGCAAAAGGAACAAAAGACGAGGCTTTTCACTGGATTTCTCGACGCAAAGAAAAGAAAATGAATGAAACTTTAAAAAACTTGCCACAATTAACAATGCAAGATTTCAGTGATGGTGAATAAATAATTTGAACAACGTCGTTGAATTTGATTTAGAAGAGATTAGAAAAACCGGCAAACCACTTATTTTCGTAGATGATCGAGAATTAAAAAGCGAAGCAGCAAAAACCTTGTTCGTTATGGGTGCTTCACTCAAGCCACAGCGACTTGAAGTATCTGATTTTATTTTATCGCCAAGAGTTGCAATTGAGCGAAAAACTGCTGATGATTTTGAAGCGAGTGTTTTAGATGGAAGGTTATTTGAACAAGTGAAGAATCTCCTTGAAAATGTAGAGCGTCCGTTGTTGTGCATCGTTGGCAGAGAATTTTTTCGGCTTAGTGAAAATGCAATGCGTGGTGTATTGATTTCGCTTGCTGTAGATTTTGGTTTACCTGTTTTATTTTTTGACGATGAAAAAAAACTTGGG
>JAHFHN010000030.1:7794-8281 GCA_023246885.1 Microcaldota archaeon | reverse complement strand
GTATTCTTCTCCGTTCCGCGCCCGGGTCAAATGGGATACCACAGACGAACTGATTCTAACAAACGCATATTAAAAATTTCAACTGGCAAATTACCTCCATTAAAACACTATGGAGAAGTCGACGGAACATACATAATTCTTGACGGAAGTATTCCTGGCCCAGTAAAAAGGCTTGTTCGAATACGCAAAGCAATTGACAAAAAACCAACAAAGCCAGTGAACCTATTAAGCATCAATTTAACCGCGTGATCAATTAACCAATGAAAGCAACTGTTTTAGATTTACAAGGAAAACCAACCGGAGAAGTAGAGCTCCCAATCCAATTCAATGAAGAATTCAGGAATGACTTAATCCGTCGTGCATTCCACGCAGAAGCCTCACTAGCTTACCAACCAAAAGGAAGCGACCCACGTGCAGGTCTAAAAACAACTGCGGAATATTATGGCCGAAGACACGCATGGCGACAAACCATAAACACTGGCAGATA
>JAHFHN010000030.1:0-7784 GCA_023246885.1 Microcaldota archaeon | reverse complement strand
CAAGATTACCTCGAGAAAAAATTCCAGGCGGTCGCTCAGGCAGAGTATTGCGTGTCCCTCACGCTGTAAAAGGACGACGTGCACACCCTCCAAAGCCAGAAACAAAAATAATTGAACAAATAAACAAAAAAGAAAAAAACAAAGCAATCCGAAGCGCATTAGCCTCTTCAGCAAACACTTCACTTGTTTCAAAGAAACACTTAACTACTCACGCACTTCCATTTGTACTAACTGACGATTTTGAAAACTTGAAAAAATCAAAAGACGTTGTAAAAACACTCATCGCAATTGGACTTGGTCCAGAATTGCAACGCGTTGAGAAAAAAGCAAAACGCGCAAGTGGAATGAAAAGATTGCGAGGCCGTGGAAAAGTAGTTGCCCGAAGTGTGTTAATAGTTACTTCAAAGCCAAGCGATTTAACAAAAGCAGCGAGAAACTTATCCGGCGTAAACGTCGCATCAGTAGATAAACTAAATGCTGTGTTACTCGCACCAGGTGGAGTGGCAGGAAGATTAGTGCTCTGGACAAAAAGCGCAGTGAAAAAACTCGGAGACGAAGCACTTTATTATTAAAAGGTATTCTGACATGTTACTAAAACCAATCACAACTGAAAAAGCAATAAGTGGAATCGAACTCCGCAACGCACTTACATTCCAAGCAGACAAAACTGTTTCGAAAACTGAACTCAAAGCAGAAGTAGAAAAAGAATACGGTGCAAAAGTAAAAAGCGTCAATACGCAAATCACTCCAAAAGGAGTCAAAAAAGCAATCGTTATATTCAAAGACAAAGGAAAAGCGGCTGAAATCGCTGCCAAATTAAAGCTGGTATAAAATGGGTAAACCAATTATTGCACAGAGAAAAGGAAAAGGCTCACCAGCTTACGCTTCCCCCTCACACCGATACGTATCAAGAGTAAAATATCCACATTACATTGAAAATTTAACAACGCCTATTCGAGGACAAGTAGTTGATTTAGTCGACGACCCTGGCCACGGTCCACTCTTAGCTAAAGTAATTCTAGAAGACGGCAAAGATTTTTACAACCTAGCTCCAGAAGGAATGAAAATTGGCGACGAATTTTCAATCGGAACACAAAAAACTAGCCTTGGCAACATAGTTCCATTATCTGCACTAGTAGAAGGTACTCCTATTTACAACATTGAACTACGCCCAGGCGATGGCGGAAAATTTGCCCGCACTTGCGGCGCAGTTGCTTATGTTGCAACAAAAGACGAAGACAAAAACACAGTTGAAATTCGCTTTGCTTCACGCAAAGTCAAAACACTTCTCGGTAGATGCTTAGCTACTGTTGGCATAGCAAGCGGTGGCGGCAAAAAAGAAAAACCATACAAGAAAGCCGGCAACAAGATGCGCGCAATGCTTGCAATTGGCAGAGAATGGCCCAAAGTCCGCAGGTCAGCAATGTCTGCATACAACCATCCATTTGGAGGCAAGTCATTCGGCAAACCAACTACGGTTTCACGTTCAACTCCACCAGGCAGAAAAGTTGGACACATAGCTGCAAAGAGAACTGGAAGAAAACGCGGAGGATCGCTTTAACAATGGCAAAGAAATTTACATTCAAAGGAAAATCAGTAGAAGAACTCAAAGCAATGCCTCTAGCTGACTTCCTAAAGTTAATTCCAGCACACCAACGCAGAACACTAGAACGAATGTCTGCAAAAATAAAACACTTTTTAGAACACATGCGCCAAAAGAAAGCAAAAGGCAAAAAATTGCTCAAAACACACATGCGCGAAATGGTCATTTTACCAGAAATGCTAGACTTAGAGTTTATGGTATACAACGGCAAAGAATGGGCACGAGTAGTAATCCAACCTCCAATGCTTGGAAAACGACTTGGCAACTACGCAATAACCACAAAATTAGTTAAACACTCAGGTCCAGGAGTTGGAGCAACTCGTGGAAGCAAATCAGTAGAACTCAAATAGTGAAAACACGACTATGGGATTGTACAAATATTCACACAAAGAAGCAGACGAAAAACAATTAGCGAGAGCACAAATGCACGACGTCAATGCCTCTTACAAGGACTTCACTCAAGTCCTAGCTGCAATTAAAAACAAAAATATTGCAGACGCAACGCAAATACTAACCGAAACAATCTCAATGAAAAAAGCAATTCCCTATGTTCGATTTGCAAAGGGAATTGGACACCGAAGTGAACTCGGCGGCAAGAAAGGTCGCTACCCCAAAAAAGAAGCAAAACTCACACTAGCTTTACTACAAAACGCCGTTGCAAATGCAGAAAATAAGGGACTCGACAAAAATTCACTTTACATAAAAGCCGCATCAGCACACAAGCAAAACGCATTAATGCGCTACAGAAAATATTGGGCAAGTGGAGTCATCCTCGGCTACGGCAAACAATCCGTTGCAAGCAAATACGTAACCTGCTGGGTAGAAATCACACTTGCAGAAAAACACACAAAAACAAAGACTGCACCAGTTCAATCCGCAAAAGAAAAGATAAAATCCGCCGCTAAAAACACTGCACACGCTGCAAAAGAACCGGCTAAACTCGCACACGTTCATTCAACTGAAAAAACACACGCGCATGAAAAAAAAGAAAGCGCACCTAAATCAACAGAAACCCACCAAGAGAAAAAACACGTAGAGGTAAAAGCAAATGGCCAGTGAGAAAAAATTTATCCAAAAAGCAATCGTTGATTTCAGCATCAAAGAATTTTTACAAAGAGAACTCGTTAATGCCGGCGTCTCCTCAATTGATATTCAAAAAACTCCAATCGCAACCAGAATCGCAATAACCGTACGCCGACCTGGACTTGTCGTTGGCAAAAAAGGCCAAACAATAAAAGACATTTCAGACAGTTTACAGAAAAATTACGGCGTTGAAAACCCACAAATCGAAGTTATAGAAGTAGCACAACCATCACTTGATGCGAAATTAATGGCTGAAAAAATTGGCAGACAACTTGAAACAAAAGGCAATGCTAAAACCGCAATGCGCTTTGCATTACGTGAAATAATGTCCGCAGGCGCAATTGGCGCAGAAATCCGAGCAGCAGGCAAACTAGTCGGAAAAGGTGGAAAAGCCAAATCAACAACCATCCGCGCAGGATTCTTGAAAAAATCAGGCGAAGAATCAAAGAAAATGGGAGTTGGCAAATTCACATCCTACTTAAAAGCAGGTGCAGTTGGAATCACAGTTAAAATCGCTCCACCGGGCACAATGTTTGCAGACAACGTAGACGTTTCAAAATTAGTTATCCCAACAGAACCACTTGCTGAAGAAACAGCAAAACAAGCAGTAGAAGAAACAAAGCCAACTGCAAAGAAACGCGTCGCACGCAAAAAACCAGCTAAAGCTAAAGAGGCAAAAGCTGAAACCAAAACCGAAGCAGCACCTTCAGAAGACTCGGCTAGTACGCCTGCAGTAGAAGCGCCTGTTGCTTCTGCAACTCCAGTTCCTCAAACAACCACGAGCTGAAAAATTAAATGGCAATCATTAGAAAAAAACAACTCAAAACAATGTCAAAAACAGAACTAGCTGCAAAACTAGCTGAAACAGAATCTGAATTAAAAAGAACACACGCTGTGCGCGACAAAAACACTGCAAAGAAAAAAGAGCTACGCAGACTCAAAAGCCGCATTTATAACTACCAAAATTCCGCAACAAAGGTTTAAAAGCAATCATTTTTCCAACTATCGTTATACAAATAGAGGTTTAAAACAAAAATTCATGTCAGAGATCTGTCCAAAATGTGGCTTGCCATTAGATATATGCGCATGCCAATCGATTGCGAAACAAACAACGCAATCAATTAAAATATATTCAACCAAAAAGCGATTCAACCGACTTGTAACAATCGTAGAGGGGCTTTCCGGAGAAGCACTGCGAGAAACTGCAAAGAGTTTAAAACACAAACTCGCGTGTGGTGGAAGTTCAAAAGACGGTTTAATAGTTCTCCAAGGCGACCATGTTGGCAAAACAAAGGAACTCCTCATTTTGCTTGGATACCCTGAAGAGACAATCACAATAACTCGAGAACGCTGAATTCAGTTAACATAACATTCGCATCTCCGTTTTAAAGCGGGGTTTATACAAAATCAACATCTTGGCTTTATCAAGCAATCAAAAGCAGGAACCGATCAAGCGCCTTTTGCAAGGCGAATTAATTGGAAAACAATTAAAGGTGATCAAAAGCACCTGCAAAGATCTGCTCAAAGTACAAGGTGAAATAATAGACGAAACTACGAATATATTCGTAGTAAGAACGCCAACTGGCCCAAAGCGAATTCCAAAACCCAGTAGCGTTTTTCTCATCAATGGCGTACAAGTTGACGGGCGTTCTACAATTGGTAAACCAGAAGACAGGACGAAAAAAATCCTATCTCAATAAAACGAGGCTTACATAAAAAATGACTCAATGTAATGACGACAAATGCCAAACGCATGGTACACTTAGCCTACGCGGTTCCACATTCTCTGGAATTGTAATCAGCGCAAAAGAAAAGAAAAGCGCAGTAGTAGCAATTGACTACACAAGAAAAGTACGCAAGTACGAACGATTAGAAAAACGTCGAAGTAAAATACACTGTCACGTTCCAAGCTGCATAACTGTAAAAGAAGGCGATACAGTCGAAGTATCTGAATGCAGAAAACTCAGCAAGACCAAAGCACATGTAATAACCAAAGTGATTTCAAATGCAAGCAATACCAGCTAGAGTAACTAAGACACTCATGATAAATTCAAGGCTCGTCTGCGATGACAACAGCGGAGCTAAAATAGTGCAAATAATTGGAGTAGTTGGCGCAAAAGCCAGATTAAGAAAAGTCCCATCAGCAGGAATCGGTGACGTAGTGCGTGTTTCAATAAAAAAAGGCAAATCAGAAATGGTTGGCAAAAAAGAATTAGCCGTAATTACGCGCCAAAAGAAAGAATTCCGCAGGGGAAAAATGCGCATAAAATTCGAAGATAATGCATGCGTCTTAATCGACGACCAAAACCTCCCAAGGGGAACTGAAATCAAAGGTTGCATAAGCAGAGAACTTGCAGATCGCTTTCCAAAAGTAATCTCAATCGCGCCTTCAGTAGTCTAAAAGCGCGTTAAATCATGTTAAAAAAATAGTGATAGAAAAGAAATGGCCAAAACCCGTTCACAACAACCAAGAAAACAAAGAAAATTCCGCTACAATGCGCCGTTGCATTTAGCTGCTAATTTTCTCAATGTACACTTATCAAAAGAACTTCGCCTCAAGTTGAAAAAGCGTTCAATTCGCGTACGCAAAGGCGATACAGTTAAGATACTCAAAGGTAAATTCCGTGGGCTATCTGGCAAAGTACTTGGCACTGGCCGAGGAACAATAAACGTTGAAGGGGCAGTTATAAAGAAATTAGGTGGAAAAGAAATTCCAGTAAGCTTACCTGCAAGCAAAGTAGTTGCAACGCAATTAGTTGAAAGAAAATAAATTAGAATAAAATAAAATCAAATTAAACTTAAATTAAAAAGTGAATAACAACAAAAATGGCTACACATGGTAAAAAAAGACACACAAAACGGCTAGCTGCGCCTAAAGCATTACAATTACTTAGAAAAGAAAACCGCTGGGTAAAAACCACTATTGCTGGCAGTCATTCAAAAGCATTTTCAATTCCACTTGTCGTGCTATTGCGTGACATGTTGAAAGTTGTTTCAACAACCGCAGAAGCTAAAAAAGTACTAAACGCTGGCAAAGTAACAATAGACGGAAGAATAATCGCAAACCCGGGCTTCTCAATTGGCTTAATGGACGTCGTAACCGTTCAAGGCGGAGACTCATTCGTAATCATAAACAAAAAAGGCAAATTACTACCAGTTAAAACAACTGCGAACACTTACAAGCTATGCAAAGTAACTGGCAAACACGTTACTAAAAATGGCAAAGTACAACTTTCACTCCACGATGGTAGGAGCTTAATTGTAAAAGATGGAAAACCCTATTCGACTGGAGACACGTTGAAATTAGAAATCCCAAGCGCCAAAGTGCTTGAACACTATAAACTCGAAAAAGGCTCAACTTGCTACGTATTCAGAGGAAGACACGCCGGAGAAACTGGTTCACTAGTAGAAATACACGTATTTCCAGGTATAACTCCTTCAAACGCAAAAATAACAACGCCATCTGGAAAAGAAGCAATTACATTAAAAGATTACATCTTCGTCGTAGACAAACACTTCAAGGTATAAAAACAAAGATATGGCAAACGTAAGAATTGACAAAGTAACCCTGAACATAGGAACAGGCGCGCCAGGCGAAAGACTAGAAAATGCCAAAGCGCTACTTGAAAAACTAAGCGGATCAAAAGCAGTTGTAACAAAAGCACACACTCGAAATCCAACGTTCAAAATAAGAAAAGGCGACGACATTGGAACCAAAGTCACATTACGCAAAGCAAGAGCACTCGACGTGCTTAAACGCTGTCTAGAAGCAATTGACAATTCGTTATCACAACGCAGTTTTGACTCAACTGGAAACGTTTCATTCGGAGTCAAAGAATACATTGACGTACCTGGAATCAAATATGATCCTAAAATCGGAATGATGGGCTTCGATGTCTGCGTAACGCTTTCCAAACCAGGTATACGAATACAACGCAGGCGCGTTGAACAAACCCGCGTTCCAAAAATACAACGCGTATCCAAGCAAGAAGCCATTGAATACTTAAAGACAATCGGCGCAACACTCAAAGAAGAAGAGGTGGCCCAATAAACACTATGCAAAAATTAGAAACTAAGTTCAAGAAAAGAAGCAAACGCAAATGCCAATTCTGCTCATCCGCACGCGGCTTAATCCGCAAATACGGCCTATACGTATGCAGGCGTTGCTTCAGAGAGCGCGCAGTAGAAATTGGGTTCAAAAAATATTCGTGAAAAATAACTATGGTAGATTTACTAGCAAACGCATTAAATGCAATTAAAGTAGCAGAAAGAAAAGGACAACGCACATGCGAAGTGCCTAACTCCAAGCTAATCAATGCAGTACTTTCAGCACTCAAAGAAAACAAGTGGATTGAAAATATTGAAAAAAACGATCGCACAATAAAAGTAACACTCAATGGAATGGTTAACGACTGCGGCGCAGTGAAGCCACGTTTCTTCGTTAAAAACGCAGATTGGGAAAAATACGAAACACGCTTACTTCCATCTAAATCAGTTGGAATGATAATTGTATCAACCCCAACTGGAATACTTACGCATGTACAAGCAAAAGCTAAGAAAGTTGGTGGAACCCTCCTCGCATTTGTATATTAAAAAAATTAAGTGAATAAACAAAAATGGAAAACCTCGCAATCGAAAAAAATTCAACAGTAGAAGTAAAACCAAATCAAATAGTGATTTCCTTTGGGGCAAAAAAGTTTTTCGTTTCCTACAATAGCAAACTAACAAACGTCAAAGTAAAAGGCGAAGAATTAGAATTTTCAACAGTTGGAAAAGCAACCAAACGCAAAACCGCAACAATGCGTTCAATAATGGCACATGTTAAAAATGCATTTAAGGGCGCAGCAAATAACTTCGTCAAACAACTGCAAGTAGTATACGCGCACTTTCCAGTTTCAATTGAAGCAAAAGGCAAGGAAGTCATAATCAAGAACTTTCTTGGAGAAAAACTTCCACGCAAAGCAGTTATTGTAGGCGACGACACTAAAGTTGAAATAAAAGGCCAAGACATAACCGTAACTGGAAGCGACAAATATTCAGTAGGACAAACTGCTAACAATCTAACCACTGCAACACACATCAGAAAAAAAGACAGGAG